>DATDFP010000299.1:0-14737 GCA_036522535.1 Gemmatimonadales bacterium | reverse complement strand
CTCGAGGCGAACGCTGCCGTGCCGCGTCGATCCCGTACCCTGAAGGGCCGGCTCGGCGCAACCACACGTCTTTAAAGACGCTCGAACGCACGGAACGTCAATGCGGAGCGGAGGCGTGTTGAGTTCCTGCTCGAGCAACAGGGGATGACGCGCGCAAACCTCGCACCGCCCGCCGCACCACTCACGCCACCCCCCGGCCAACTCACACCGCCACCGCTGGCAGGAAGGGGCCCACGCCGTAGGTTCCGTCCGAATGCCCCCCTCCCGTTCGTCGCGCCGCCTCTGGCTCTTCGGCCTCCTCATCTGGACCATCCTCGGCCTCATGTCCGCGGCCCAGGCCGCGACCTGGCGCATCTACGGGGGACGGTATGTCGATTGGGGGGCCCTGGTCCCCACCGCGCTCGCCGACTGGCTCACCTGCGGCATGTTCACGCCCGCCTTCTACTGGATGGTGCGGCGCTTCCCGATCCGCGGCGAGCGCTGGGGATCGTCCCTCCCGATCCACCTTGGCGCCTCGCTCGTGTTCGTCGTCCTCAAGGTCACGGCGTTCGCGCCGCTGTTCCGGCTCTTGAACCCCGGAGAGGGGCGTACGTGGTCGATGGTGCTGTTCGGCGGCTTCTATGCCGACATGCTGGCGTACTGGGCGTCCGTGGGCGTGATCCACGCGATCGAGTACTACCGCGAGTCGCGGGAGCGGCAGCTCGAGGCCACGCGGCTCGCCCTCGAGAACCTGCGCGCCCAGCTCCAACCGCACTTCCTCTTCAACACGCTCCAGTCGATCTCTACCTTGATCTACCGCGATCCGCGGGCGGCCGATCGCATGCTCACGGACCTCTCCGAGTTGCTGCGCCTGTCGCTCCGCACCACCGGCGCACAGGAAGTGCCGCTCGCCGAGGAGCTGGGGTTCTTGGGGCGCTATCTCGAGATCATGCGGGTGCGCTTCGGCGATCGACTGGTGATCGCGGTGGACACGAGCCCCGACCTGACGGACGCGCTCGTGCCGAGCCTCATCCTTCAACCGATCGTGGAGAACGCCATCGAGCACGGCATGGCCGACCGGCCCGACATCGGTCACGTAACCGTCCGCGCCACGCATGACGGCACTGCGCTCCATCTCGAGGTCTCGGACGACGGCCCCGGACTACCCCCGATGCCTTCCAACGAGGGCCGCGGCATCGGCCTCGCCAACACGCGCGAACGGCTCGCTCGACTCTACGGCGCGACAGGGCGAATCGATACCTCGAGCCCGAATGGCGGCGGCGTGACGGTCCGCCTCACAATCCCGCTCCGCCTCAAAGCCGCCGGCTGATGGCTGCCATCCGAGCCTTGATCGTCGACGACGAATCGCTCGCGCGCGAGCGGGTGCGCACCCTGATCGCCGCCTCGCCGGGCGTGACCGTCCTCGCCGAGTGCACCGGCGGCCGCGAAGCCGTCGCGGCAATCGTCGAGCACCAACCCGACCTGGTCTTTCTCGACGTCCAGATGCCCGACCTCGATGGCTTTCAAGTGCTGGAGGCCCTGGGCGACGACCACCTCCCGGCCGTCGTCTTCGTAACGGCCTACGACGAGTACGCCCTGCGGGCGTTCGAGGTGCACGCGCTCGATTACCTGCTCAAGCCGATCGAGCCGGGCCGCTTCGCCCGCACGCTCGCTCGCGTGCGCGAGACCCTGGGCGATCAATCCGACCGGCGGCTGCAGGACCTGCTCGACGCCCTCGCGACCCGCGACCTGCCGCTCGATCGCCTCGTGATCCGGACCCGGAGCAAGGTGTCGTTCTTGAAGCCCGGCGAGATCGACTGGCTCGAGGCCGACGGGAAACACGTCAAGCTGCACGTGGGCCGCGAGACGCACATCGTGCGCCAGCAGCTCAAGCGGTTGGAGGCCCGCCTCGCCCCCCACGGCTTCGTCCGCGTGCACCGCTCCGCGATCGTCAACGTGGACCGGATCAAGGAGCTGGAGCCGTGGTTTCACGGTGAATACGTGGTGATTCTGAAGGACGGGACGAAGCTGACGTCGAGCGCGGCGCACAGCGAAGCTCTGCACCGGATGATCGACGCCGCCAAATAGTCCCGCGGGCATCCGCCAGGCCGCGCTCGACTACATCGAGGGCTGTTACGAAGGCAACGCCGAACCTCGTAGCAGGGCCATTCGTCACTCCTGCCGGCGACTGGCGGCGTAGGCCGCCGCGCATTCACGCACGGTTCTGGTCAGCTCGCCCAGCGTCGTGCGGCGGATCGCCAGGATGAGCACGGCGAGCCCAACGTAGATCCACGCGATTGCCAACCGAACGGTCACCGTGGGAATCGCGAACTGGACGGCGAACAGCACGAACAGGGTGGTCGCACCCCACCACGTGAGGTTGAGGCGGGCAATCAGGACAACGGCGAACGCCGACTGCGCCGCCGTCAGGAACAGCTCCTCCATCTGGCGCGCGTCGAGCGGCAGGGGGCGGACGTGGCCGCCGGCCAGCGCGTAGGCGACGGGGAGTGCGCCGATGAGGAGCGTCCATTGATTCACCTTGGACGAGATCAGCGCCCCCAACCCGGCGCCGGCGCGCCCGCGGACGGCCAAGAGACCCGCGATCAGGAACTCGGGCGCTTCGGAGGCGATGGGCGCGACCACCTGGACCAGCAGGAACTGGTCGATCCCCAGGGCGGCGCCCGTCGTGATCAGCCCCCCGGCGAAGGGCTCCGCCACGGCAAATATGGCGATTGCCGCGAAGAGAAAGAGCCCGGCAATGCCGGCGTGACGCTTGGGCCGCGGCAACAGGCCGAGCGCCCGGGAGGGTCCCACGAGATGGGGCGACTCGGTGGGCGCCCTGGCGATGAGCGTCAGATACGCGATGAACAGCGCGGCGAGCACTGCGGTATCGAGCAACCCGATCTCCCGCCGCAGCAGCATCGTGAAGCTGTAGACCGTCGCGAGCGTCAACGCGAAGATCTCGATGGCATGGCCGCGCTCGAGCGCGAGCACCGGCCGGCGCGCCTTCAGCCAGAACAGGCCGAAAATCAGCGGCCAGGCGAGGCCGACCAGGACGCGGTTGGCACCGGTCATGTTGGCGACGGCGTACGGCGCGAATTGCGGGTCCCGCCCGGCCTTCCAGGCGAAGGTCACATCCACCGCGTATTCGGGGAGTACGGCGATGAACGCGATCAACGCGAGGGCCAGCCCCTGCGAGACATCCACCTGGGCCGCCTCCGACGCCCAGCTCAGAAGAAAGGCGGCCGCGACGATGGCCAGGCCGTGCAGGACGGTGTCCGGCACCGTGCCGACGCTCGTTCCAGAGAGTCGGAGATAAATGCCGGGCAGGGCCAGCGCCACCGCCAGGGCGATGAGACTCCACTCGGGCCAATGCGGGTCCTCGACGGCGGTGGTGTTGCTCGTCATGCCAGTCAACAATGGGCTCCTGGTCTTGCGGCCGACCTCGTGACAAACATATTGGAGGACCCACTGTGGCCAAGACGAGCCACGCCGCCCTCCAGTCGGCCTCCGCCCATCATCACGAGCCTGGACCGCACGCTGCCCCCGGGCCGCACCCCGGGCACAACCGGCACGCCGGGCACTCGGTCGCGACGTTTCGCGACAGGTTTTGGGTCTCGCTTCTCCTCACGCTCCCCACGCTCGTCTGGGGGCACATGCTGCAGGGAGCGCTCGGGTACACGGCACCGGCCTTCGCAGGCGCGCGCTCCATTCCCGCGCTGTTCGGCACCGCGGTATTCGTCTACGGCGGAGTCCCCTTCCTTCGCGGTGGCATCGAGGAGCTGAAGCACCGGCTGCCCGGGATGATGACGCTCATCTCCCTGGCGATCTCGGTCGCTTTCCTCTTCAGCGCCGCGGTGACGCTCGGCTTCCCGGGCATGCCGCTCTGGGAGGAGCTCGCCACGCTCGTCACCATCATGCTCCTGGGGCACTGGATCGAGATGCGCTCGATCTCACAGGCCCAGGGCGCGTTGCAGGAGCTGGCGCAGCTCCTCCCGAACGCCGCCGTGCGGATCGCCGGCGACCGGGTGGAGGAGATCCCGATCTCCGAGCTCCGGGAGGGTGACACGGTGCTCGTTCGCCCGGGCGCGAGCGTGCCCGCCGACGGAATCGTGCGCCGGGGGACGAGCGCCGTCAACGAATCGATGATCACGGGTGAATCGCGCCCAATCGAGAAGCGCGAGGGTGATAAAGTCATCGCCGCCACGGTGAACGGCTCCGGATCGCTGTATGTCGATGTAACGGGTACGGGCGAGCGCACGACGCTCGCTTCCATCATGCGACTCGTCGAGCAGGCGCAGACGTCGCGCTCGCGCGCGCAGGCGCTCGCCGACCGGGCCGCCTTCATCCTTACCCTCGTGGCGATCGGCGCCGGCGTGATTACGCTCGTGACCTGGCTCGGACTCCGCGGCGACGATCCCGCGTTCGCCGTCGAACGGCTGGTGACCGTGCTCGTCATCGCCTGCCCCCACGCCCTCGGGCTGGCGATCCCGCTCGTCATTGCCATCTCCACGACGCTCGGCGCGCAGGTTGGGCTCCTGGTGCGCGACCGGCGCGGCCTCGAGAATGCGCGGAACGTGAACGCGGTGGTCTTCGATAAGACGGGCACGCTGACGCTCGGCGAGCAGCGCGTGGTGGACATGGCGACGGACCAGGGCATCGCGCCGGACACGGCGCTGCAACTCGCGGCCGCCGTCGAGCGCGACTCCGAGCACCCCGTCGCGCGCGCGCTTCTGGCCAGCGCGGCGGATCGCCGGCTGACCGTGCCACACTCCGCGGAGTTCGAATACCTCCCCGGTCGCGGCGTACGCGCAATGGTGGACGGGCGCCGCCTGGCAACCGGCGGTCCGAATCTTCTGGCGGAGCTGGACGTCACACCGGGCGCCGGGCTGCGCGCGGCGGCGGAGCAGGCCGCCGCTCGCGGGCACGCGGCGATCTACCTCATTGGGCACGGACGCGCGCTGGCCGTCTTCGCCGTCGCGGACGCCGTCCGGCCGGAATCGGTCGAGGCCGTCCGGCGCCTGCACGCCGCCGGCATCGAGGTGGCCATGCTCACCGGCGACGCGCGGCCGGTCGCCGAGGCGGTGGCGAGTCAGCTCGGAATCGACACGGTCTACGCGCAGGTGCTACCCGAGCAGAAGGTGGACAAGATCCGGGAGCTTCAGGCGCAGGGGAAGCGCGTGGCGATGGTCGGCGACGGCGTGAACGATGCCCCCGCGCTCGTGGCGGCGGACGTCGGCGTGGCGATCGGCGCCGGCACCGATGTGGCGGTGGAGGCGGGCGATATCGTGCTCGTGCGCAGCGACCCGCGGGACGTCCCGCGGATCATCGCGCTGTCCCGCGCGAGCTACCGGAAGATGATCCAGAATCTGTGGTGGGCGGCGGGCTACAACATCGTCGCGATCCCGCTCGCCGCCGGGCTGCTCGCCGCGTGGGGGTTCGTGCTCTCACCCGCGGTGGGCGCGATGCTCATGTCGGCGAGCACCGTGATCGTCGCGATCAATGCCCAACTGCTGCGCCGGGCGAAGCTATCGTGAGAGTGGTGACCCGCTCCAGAGCCTCCCTCACGGAACGAAGAATTTTGGTCCTCACCGCTGATCCCGTCTCCGCTCCGGAGAGGGGAGACTCAACCTCCGCCGCGTCTCTCAACCGGGACTAGGGAGGCCGTGCGATGAAGAAAAGAATCGTGGGTCAGCGCTCGAGGAGCGCGCGCTCCCATCTGCCCAGGTCCGCTGCCGCCTGGTACGTACTCTGCGCAAACTCGAGCAGGGCGACATCCGGATCCGGGGCGCGCCGCACCGCCTCGTACGGCAGGATCCACTCGCGCATCCGCAAGTCGTAGCCCGCGTTGACCGGGGCGATCACGGCGTCGGGGCAGCCGGGCGGCTCGGGATACGCGTACGCATAAAACGCAGGCTCCAGAATCGGCGTGCTTCCTCCGCCGAGCCACCACCCCAAGCTGATGCACTCGTGCGAGTAGGATTCGCGTGTCACGGTGTCGGCAAGGTTGGGGATGCCACCGGGGTGGACGGGGGCCCGACGACCCGAGAAGCGAGTGTGGGCGAGATCGAAGCCCCCCCACCAGAAGTGCACGGGGCTCGTCTTGCCGAGGAAGCGGGCCCGGAAGGGATCGAGGACCCTTCTGATCCCGACGAGGACCTGCAAGAACGCCCGTGCCGCAGCCGGGTCGTAGGAGCGATGGATCGTATCGGCTTCGAAGCGAATGGGGTTGGGGACTTCGGCCGGCATGGTCCAGATCCGGGCGCGGACGTCCAGCCGCGCAAGCGCGTCCATGACGAGGCGATAGAACTCCGCCACCGGCCGCGGCTCGAGGGATACCGTGGTGTGACCGCCGTCCGACGACTCGACGCCAAGTTCATGCGAGACGAAGTCGAACGTGAGCGTGACGAGGCGCCGGCCGACCGGGAGCGGAAGCGTGGCGAGCCCGCGTGGCGTTATCTGCAGGGCCGTGTTCCAGTAATGGTTCGTGAGCGGCGACAGGGCGAGCGCCAGTTTGCCGACGACCTGGGTCCACATGTGCAGCGTGTCGTAAGTGTCCCGCCACGCCTCGAGCGGGAGTGCCGGCCAGGAGTTCAGCGTCGCGGTCATCGTGGCCCTCTCTTTCGTGTAGCCCGGTGCGCAAACTGTTGCAGGGACGATCCCTCCCATTATCTCAGGCCGCGCAGCTCCGCGACGTAGATGTCGCTTTGCCGATCGTTGATCGTGAAATAGAAGCGCCGGCCGTCGGTCGCCCACCCGGGAGCGCGGTACGAGGGCTTTTCTGGGTCGTCAAAGCGCACCAGCAGGCGCGGGCGGCCGCTCGTCGCCGGAAGCGCCCAGATCGACGAACGCCCCGCGCGGTCGCTGGCCTTGAAGTAGATCGTCCGGCCGTCCCTCGACCACTTCGCGTCCACCGGCTCCGGGCCACTGATGAAGTCCGGAACCAGATACGCCCGCCGGGGAACACCTCCGGCGACCGGGAGGAGCCAGACGCCGTCGGTCCAGCCACTGACCAGAGTCCGCCCGTCCGGAGACCAGTCACCCCTGTTCGGGTGATTCCAGACCTGCCGGGCCGGCCCCCAGCGGCCGGTTTGATCCCTGGAGATGACGTACAGCCCTTCGCGCGCGCGCGTTCCGCTGAGGAAGTACGACAGGGACCGCCCGTCCGGCGACCACATCGCACCCCGTTCCTCCCCGGGATCGTCCGTCACGCGCTCCGCTTCGCCGCCTCCGGCCGGCATCACGAAGATGTCTCGGGTGCCGAAGCGCAGCGAATGAAACGCCACCCAACGGCCGTCCGGGGAGACGGCGGGGCTGAAGTCATCGGCGGGGTCTGTGGTGAGCTGCTCCGCCTCCCCGCCGCCAAGCGGCATACGGTAGAGGTCCGAGTTCCCCGAACGATCCGAGTCGAAGTAGAGCCAGCGCCCGTCCGGCGAAAGCTCCATTTGCTCGACGGTCTGGTTTCCAGCGGTGACGGGTGTGGCGCGGTCAACGGACGCCGGCCCGTCGGTGGGGGTCGGAAGGGTCCACACGTTCGCCCGCGACATGTAGACCGAGTACGCCAGCCGTGTCCCATCGGCGGAGAGGCTGATCGAGTGCGCGTTCAGTCCCGTCGTGAGCCGCGCCGGCTTGCCGGTTGGCACACCTGAGTTGCCGACGGGGACCGCATACACGTCGCGCGCGCCCTCGCGGTTGGAGACGAATAGAATGTGACGACTGTCCGGGGTCCATGTCGGGCTGACGTTCAGCGCGGCGTTGTCGGTGACCGGCACCGGTGCCCCACCGGCCGCCGGAACGAGCGCAATCGTGCTCGGCCCCTTGTTCCCGAAACCCGCCACGCCCTCGGCGAATTGGTCGTTCCCAGAGACGAGAGCGAGCCACCGCCCGTCGGGCGACCAGGTGAGCGAATGCGGGTCGAACGCCACGCTGAGAAAATGGGAGGGCCCGCCATCCGGAGGCGTCACCCAGATCGAGTCGGGCCGCTCAAATGCTCCGAAGCGCCGGGGCGACCGCACGTAGGCAACCCGGCGGCCGTCCGGGGACCACGCAGCGCAGCAGGCCCCGAGCGCCAGCCTGCGGGGCGTCCCACCGAGCGCCGACGTGACGAAGAGGTCCGCGTTCGTCTCGAACAGGATCCGCAGGCCATCGGGTGACCACAGCGGGCGCCGCTGGGGCGAACCCGCGTCCGCGGTGAGCGCGACCGGCCGGGCTCCCGGCTGGCGCATGTAAATCCGCGTCGTGGACAGGGGGCCCGCCGCGTACGCGACGAACTTCCCGTCGGGCGAGATCGCCGGCTCGATCTCGAGCCCCGGCTCGAACGTGACCTGCGTGACCGTGCCGAGCGTCAGGACCACCGACCTGGGACGGGCAACGACCAGCGTGACCGCGATGACGACCGCGAGGCCCGCCGTGCCGAGTCCCAGCTTGAGCCAGCGCGGGCCGCTCCGTACTGCGGCCACAGGCTGGGTCCCCGTCGGAGTGACCCCGCCGCTCGGCGTCACCAGCGGCTCGAGCTGCGCGAGCAACTCCTCCGCCGTCTGCCAGCGATCCGCCGCCCGCTTGGCGAGGCACCGCATGAGCACCTGGGTCAGCGCGGGCGACAATCCCGCACGCCGTTTCTCCACCGGTTCCGGTGCTTGCGTGACGTGTGCGGCGAGCACCTCCTGCGGCGTCAGCCCCGTGAACGGCGGCCGACCGGTGAGCAGCTCGTAGCCGAGCGCCCCGACCGCGTAGATGTCCACGCGGTGATCGAGGTGCGGGTCCGCCGCCGCCTGCTCCGGCGCCATGTACGCCGGCGTCCCGAGCGCCACGCCGGCGGTGGTGAGCTGCTGGCGTCCCGTGGCCTCGCTCACGGCCTTCGCCACGCCGAAGTCCATCACCAGCGCATGGCGCCCCGACAGCAGGATGTTGTCGGGCTTGATGTCGCGATGCACCACGCCGTGCTGATGGGCATACGCGAGCGCGTCCACCACTTCGCTCAGGATCCGCACGGCGTCGTGCACCGGCAGCTCGCCGTGCTCGACCAGCCGCTCTCGTAGCGACTCGCCTTCCACGTACGGCATGACGTAATAGAGGAAGCCGTCTCGCTGGCCCGAGTCCAGGAGCGGGAGGATGTGGGGATGCTGCAGCTGGGCGGCCACTTCGATCTCGCGGAAGAAGCGGTCTTGACCCAGCGTCGCGGCCAGCTCCGGCCTGAGCACCTTTACCGCAACCTTGCGGTGGTGCTTCACATCCTCGGCGAGGTAGACGGTGGCCATCCCCCCACGGCCGAGCTCGCGCTCGATCGTGTAAAGGCCCGCCAGGGACGCCCGCACGCGTTCAGAGAGGTCGGCCATGTGGCCCGAGACCAGTCACACGAACAATACGAAGGAAGAGAGGAACTGGACTGCTACGCGTGCGCAGCCCACGCGGGCTCGCCAGGCGAATACGGCACGCACGGATCGAAACGTCCCGGCACCTCGAAGAAGCGTTGCGCCTGGGTGCAGCCGATCTCCGACGTGAAGTAGCCGAGCAGCGCCAACTCCTTCATCATGCGGAAGAAGTGCGGAGGGGTGTCGTCCCCACGTTGCGCGTCCATGTAGGCCTTCTGCTCGCGGTCGAGCTGCTCGAGCAAGCCGAGCCGCTGCCCCGGCGTCAGCGACAAATACGAGGCCGTCTTCAGCTTCTCCATGCCGTCCCGGAACACGGCCTGATCGCGCTCGGTGTAGGTGTCGGTCACCATCAGGGCCATGAACGCGCCGGTCTGCGCCGCCTTTGCGCCCGGGGTCTTCGTCTCGGGCAGGATCGTGTCTGCGACCTCGTCGAGCAGCGCGATGTCCTGGGGCGTGAAGCTGCCCACGCCCTGGCGCGTAATCTCCGCACGCGACTGCAGCCGTTCGCTCGCCTCGAGGAGGTTCGTCCCACCCACCAGCGCGAAGCCGCCCAGCAGCGCCGTCACGCGCCGAATCGCTTCGCGGCGGTCGATCACGTTCCCCCTCTCCCGGACGTCCTCACCCCCTGTCCCCCTCTCCATTCTGGACCGGACGTCCTCACCCCCTGTCCCCCTCTCCATTCTGGAGAGGGGGGACGAAGGAGATGGCTCGTTCCCCCTCTCCCGGAGGGAGAGGGGGTCAGGGGGTGAGGACTCTCTCGTTCCCGACATAGGTTCTCTCCCCGCAATTACAGGTTGCGGCGCTTGAGCTCGGCCACGGCGAAGTCCGCCGCCCGGGCCGTGAGCGCCATATAAGTCAGCGAGGGATTCACACATGACGCCGATGCCATGCAGGCGCCGTCCGTGACGAAGACGTTAGGCGCGTCCCACACCTGGTTGTGCGCGTTCAGCACCGACGTTTTCGAATCGCGCCCCATCCGCGCCGTGCCCATCTCGTGAATCCCCATCCCCGGGAAATACTCGCGGTCGTAGGTCCGCACGCGCTTGACGCCGGCCGCTTCGAGCGTCTCGGCCATATCGTTCGCCATGTCGCCGCGCATCAGGCGCTCGTTCTCGCCCGTCGCGCAGTCGATCGCGAGCACGGGCAACCCCCACTTGTCCTTACGCGTCAGATCGAGCGACACGCGGTTCGCATGGCTGGGGAGCATCTCGCCGAACGCAGTCGCTCCGATCGTCCACGGCCCCGGCTGCGCCATCGCGTCTTTGAACGCACCGCCCACGCCCAGTTCGGCCACGGCGCGCGACCATCCCTGACGACTCGCGCCTCCCTGATAGCCGAAGCCGCGCAGGTAATCGCGCTTGTCGCCGAACAGGTTGCGGTAGCGCGGGATGTAAAAGCCGGTGGGACGCCGGCCGTAGTAGTACTTCCGGTCGAGACCTTCCTCCTCGACCATCCCCTCCGCGCCGACGCGGAAGTGGTGATCCATCAGATTATGACCCAGCTCTCGAGAGCTCGATCCCAGGCCTCCAGGCCAGACGTCGGTCGCGGAGCGGAGCAGGATCCAGGTCGTGTTGAGCGTGGAGGCACAGAGGAAGATCACGCGAGCGGCGTACTCCGTCGTCCGTTCGGTGACGCCATCGAGCACGCGGACGCCGGTCGCGCGCTTCTTGTCGCGATCGTAAAGCACCTCGGTGACGATGGCGAATGGCTGAAGCGTCAGCCGACCGGTCGCCATCGCGGCCGGCAACGTGGACGACTGGGTACTGAAGTATCCCCCGAACGGGCACCCCAGCCAGCATGCGTTGCGGTACTGGCAGGGAGAGCGCCCCGGCAGCGGGCGCGTGAGATTCGCCGTGCGTCCCGGAATGATCCGCCGCCGCCCATCGAACAGCCCGCGGAGCCGCTGGGCGACGAGATCCTCGCCGCAATTGAGCGGCATCGGCGGCTGAAACTGTCCGTCGGGGAGCTGCGCCAGCCCTTCTTGGGAGCCGGAGATCCCGGCGTGGCGTTCGACGTAATCGTACCACGGGGCCAGATCGGCGTAGCGGATTGGCCAGTCGACGCCCAAGCCCTCGCGCGCGTTGGCCTCGAAGTCGAAGTCGCTCCAGCGATAGCTTTGCCGGCCCCACAAGAGCGACCGCCCGCCCACCTGGTAGCCGCGGAACCAGTCGAACCGCTTGATCTCGGTGTAGGGGGAGTCCTGGTCCGACGCCCACCAATCGAGGTTCTTCTCGTTGAGCGGGTAGTCTCGCTTCAACACCGGATACGCGAGCTCCATCGCCCGGGTCCGCCCGCCGCGGTGCGGGTATTGCCAGGGGGCCTTGGTGGCGTTGACGTAGTCCTTGATGTGCTCGACGTTCTTGCCGCGCTCGAGCAGCAGGACGGTCAGTCCCTTCTCCGTCAGTTCTTTCGCAGCCCAGCCGCCCGAGATTCCCGAGCCCACGACGATGGCATCATAGCTTTGTGCTGGCACGATCCCGCCCTCCCAGGTCTAGGCACTTATCGCCGGGCTATCATATGGCGTGCAAGATAAAACGGCGAGCCCTGCAGCTCGCCGTTTCGAGTCGGGGCGGCGGGACTTGACGGGTCCGCCTGGTCAACCCCGACCCCTGAAGCTCATGGCGGCGGACGCTCGGTAGCTAGTGTGGCACTCGGTTCGCGTGCGCTCTACCCCTCCCGCTCGTCGTGCCTCCAAGCGATGGTATGGAACGAGCGAACAGACACCCGGCAATCGATCACGAGGTGGCCAATGAACGTAGGCATCCTTGGCTCCGGCGCCGTCGCGAAGACGCTCGGCGCCGGTTTCCTGGGGCACGGTCATGCAGTCATGCTCGGCACGCGCGAGACCGGGAAGCTCGCCGAGTGGCGGGCGCAGCACCCCGGCGCCGCGGTCGGCTCGTTCGCGCAGGCCGCGGCATTCGGCGAGGTCGTCGTGCTCGCGGTGAGGGGCGACGCCGCGCTCGCCGTGCTACGCCTCGCCGGCAGCGCGGCGCTCGCCGCCAAGGTCGTCGTGGACACGACCAACCCGATCGCTGCGGCGCCACCGGTGAACGGCGTGCTCAAGTTCTTCACGTCGCTCGACGAGTCCCTGATGGAGCGCCTCCAGAAGGCGCACCCCCAGGCCCGTTTCGTGAAGGCTTTCAACTCCGTAGGGAACGCGCGCATGGTGGACCCCCAGTATCCAGCCGGGCGACCCACGATGTTCATCTGCGGGAACGACGCTGCGGCCAAGCATACCGTGGCGGGACTGCTCGACCAGTTCGGCTGGGAGACGCTCGACATGGGGAGCGTCGAGGCAGCGCGGGCGATCGAGCCGCTCTGCATCCTGTGGTGCATTCCCGGCTTTCTGCGTAAGGAATGGACCCACGCGTTCAAGGTACTGCACGCCTAGTGATTCTCCCGAGACGAAATTAGCACGATGTGAAAGAGTCCTTCAGGGCGTCCAATCAATCCATGTCGGGACTCTTCAGGGGTTTTCGCGGACGACTAGCTCGCCGTTCCCCTCGGGTACGTGGCGACATCGGTTTCCACCGGTACATTGTCAGGCGGCTGAGCCGAGCCAGGCTGTTCAACCGACGCCACGAGCGCCCATGCCTCCTACGCTGATCCTGCTCCTCGGGATGGCAACGATCCTCGGGGCGATCATCCTACTGCGCCTGAACGCGTTCCTCGCGTTGATCGCCGCCGCGATCGTGGTCAGCCTGCTCGCCCCCGGCGAGCCCGCGGTGAAGATTGCGCGCGTGGCGGAGGGCTTCGGTCGCACCGCGGGCACCATCGGGGTCGTCATCGCGCTGGCGGCGATCACCGGTAAAGCGATGATGGACAGCGGGGCGGCGGACCGGATCGTGAGGGCGTTCATCGCCCTTCTGGGCGAGAAGCGTAGCGCGACGGCCCTCTGCGCCACGGGCTACGTCCTGTCGATCCCCGTGTTCTTCGACACCGTCTTCTATCTGCTGCTCCCCCTGGCCCGCTCGGGGTACACTCGCACCAACCGCTACTACCTCAAGTACCTCCTGGCGATCGCGGCGGGCGCGGGGGCTACGCACACGCTGGTCCCGCCCACCCCCGGACCGCTGGCGGTCGCCGGTACGCTGGGCGTGGACCTGGGGACGATGGTCCTGGTCGGCCTGGTCGTGGCGCTGCCGGCGGCGGGGGTCGGGCTGCTGTTCGCCGGATGGGTGGACCGCCGCATGCCCGTGGTGCCGCAAGCCTCCGCCGCCGAGCCGGCTGCGACAGCGCTTCCCGGTCTCGTTCCCTCACTCCTCCCCATCGTCCTGCCCGTGCTGCTGATTTCGTCGAACACGGTCGTCGTGTCCATGACGGCACGACCGGGAGCCCACGTCGCGATCTGGTCGGCTCTGGCGCCCTACACCGCGATCATCGGGAACCCCAACCTGGCGATGCTCGTGTCCGCGGGCGTGGCCATGTCCGTGTACGCGCGGCAGCGCCGAGTGAGTCGGGCCGACCTCGCGGAGATGGTGGACACATCCTTGATGGGCGCCGGGTTCATCATCCTGATCATCGCGGCGAGCGGGGGGTTCGGGGTCGCGCTGCAGGCCGCAGGGATCGGGCCCGTGATCGAGCGGGCCTTCGTCGGGCAGGCGGCCGCGTCGGGGACGGGCTCCGGCCTGATTTTTCTGTTCCTGGGGTTCGCCGTGGCGAGTCTCATCAAGATCGCCCAAGGCTCGAGTACCGTGGCGATGATCACGACGGCGGCGATGCTCGCGGCGATGCTCCCGGCGGGAGGCCGCGGTCTTCCCTTTCACACCGTCTATGTCGCGACCGCGATTGCCAGCGGGTCGCTCGTTGGGACGTGGATGAACGACAGCGGGTTCTGGATGTTCTCGAAGATGGGAGGCGCGACGGAGATGGAGACCCTCAAGTCGTGGACTCCCTTGCTGGCGGTCGTCGGCGTAACGGGCATGGTGACGACGGTCGTGCTCGCGCTTCTGGTGCCGCTGCGGTAGCAGGCGGCTGGCGAACCTTTGATCGTTTCAGGGGGTCAGGCGCTGTGAGTGCTGCCCGTAATTTTCTCACGCCAAGGATTGACACCCTCCGCAACGATATGGTACTACTCGGCATGACCTCAGGAGCTACTGTGACCGACGACATGGGAACCTTCCGCGTAGACGTCGAGATCGAGAACCCCGCCCGCCCCGGCGAGCGACGAGCCCTCAAATCGGTGCTGGTGGACACCGGCGCGGAATTGTCGTGGGTCCCGGCCGAGATTCTCGAATCGTTGGGCGTCGAGCGCAACAACAAGTGGCGCTTCCGCCAGGCTGACGGGACGATTCTAGAGCGATGGACTGGCGGTGTGTCCGTCTACGTGGTCGGGAAGCGGGCGGCGGACGAGGTGGTGTTCGGAGAGCCCGGCGACCTCGTATTGT
>DATDFP010000298.1:0-7795 GCA_036522535.1 Gemmatimonadales bacterium | reverse complement strand
GGGCCGCGTGCACGGCGGTCGCGAGGCAATGGGTGGAGCCGGTGGCGCCGACGGTGACGAACACCGTTCCGGCGCGTGCCCCCGCGAACAGGAACTCGAGGCCGCGGACCTTGTTGCCGCCGCAGGCTGCCGCGGAGCGGTCTTCCCGCTTGAGCCACAGCGCGTGCACGCCGGCCGCCGTCGCCAGCGCCGGGACTCGCTCGAGCGGAGTCGGCCAGTCGCCCAGGCTACACGGCGCCAGCGCGGCGCGTATCTTTCCCGTCAGCCGTTCCGGATCGGACACTATGGACCCCTGTCACGAGGCCAGGCGATGCGGGTTTCCACCGACTACATCCGGCACGCCGCGCGCGCTGCCCGCAAGTGCGCGGGCGATCCGTTGGGCGGCGCGGCCGAGCCCCCTGACGCGGAATTCTACCGAACGCTCGCCAAAGCGTTCGAGGAGATCGCGGCCGGCCTGGAGCAGTTGGGCAAGGAAGAATGACCTGGCCCTGACGCGGCGTGCATAACTACATCAGCACGCCGCCGGCCCTCGCCGAGACGATCGCGGCGTTCCGGCAGGAGCCGCTCGTGGCCGCGGACACTGAGGCGGCGAGCTTCCATCGGTACCGGGACCGGCTCTTCCTCGTGCAGCTCTCGACGCCGACCCGCACCGCGATCATCGACCCGCTTGCCCTCGCCGATCTGTCACCGCTGGGCGAGCTGCTCGCCGACCGCGAGGTCGAGAAGGTGTTCCACGACGCGGACTACGACCTTCGCATCCTCGATCGGGACTACGGTTTCCGTGCGGTGCGCGTGTTCGACACGCGGATCGCGGCCCAGCTGGCAGGGGAGCCGGCCGTTGGGCTCGCGGCGCTGCTCGAGAAGTACGTGGGCGTGAAGCTCACCAAGGAGCACCAGAAGGGCGATTGGTCGCGTCGCCCGCTCCCGCCGGCCATGCTCGAGTACGCCGCCGCCGATACGCGGCATCTGCCGGCGCTGCGCGAGGCGCTGGCCGCGCGGCTCCGCGACCTGGGCAGGCTGGAATGGGCGATGGAGGACTTCGCCCGGCTCGAAGCGCTCCGCTGGACTCGGACCATGGACGGGGCGGACGGGTTCCTGCGGGTGAAGGGCGCCAAGGCGCTGCCGCCGCGCTCGCTCGCAGCACTGCGCGAGCTGTACCGCTGGCGCGAAACACTCGCCGCGGCGCAGGACCGGGCGACGTTCCGGATCATCGGCAACGAGGCTCTGCTCGCGGTGGCGAAGGCGCTGCCCCGCTCGGCCGCCGACCTGGCCGGCATCCCCGAGCTTCCCTCGAAGCTCGCGGGACGCCACGCGGAGGCGTTGCTCGAAGCCGTGCGCCGCGCGCAGGCCCTCGACGAGGCCGACCTGCCGCGGGTGGACCGGGTTCCCCGGCCCGCGCAAGACCCGGCGTTCGAAGAGCGGGTGGAGCGCCTGAAGGCGGCGCGGAACAGCGTGGCGGCGCAGCTGGGACTCGACCCCGGTGTGCTGTGCGCGCGCGCAACCCTCGAAGCGATCGCGCGGGCCGCGCCCCCGCCCAAAGACCGCGCCGACCTCGCCCGTATCGGCGAACTCCGGCGCTGGCAGGCCGAAGTGCTCGGCGACCAGGTGCTTCAGGCGCTCCGCTAGGCCGTCTAGAACCCCATCAACGCGCGGATCTTGGGATCGATCCGCTCGGGCGTCCAGTAGGGCTCCCAGACGATATCGATGTTCACGTCCTTCACGCCGTCGAGCGCGCGGAGCACGCGGTAGACGTCGTTCGTGATCATCGGGCCCGCGGGGCAGCCCGGCGACGTGAGCGTCATGGTCACACGCACCTCGCCCTCGTCGATCTCGACATCGTAGACGAGCCCGAGATCGATGATGTTCAGGTCGAGCTCCGGGTCCTTCACCTGCCGCAGGGCGGTGCGCACCGCGTCGGCGTTGAGCGTCGCAACTGTCATAGAGAACTCCTCGACCTCCCTTCGCCAAGCTAGTGAGCCGGGTAGCCACGCACCAGGCAGCGGCGCCGGCGGGCGATCCACGCGTACACCCGCCTCGCGAGGGGCAGTACGCCCGGCCACGAGAACGGCCAGGCGAGCCAGCGCTTCCCCGGCAACAGCCGCAGCAGCTCGGGCGCCGCGTCGGCGCCGGCGAACACGCGTCCGTCCGGCAGCACGAGGTGCATCGCCGCCGCGAGCGCCGTGAGCGGGATGCCGAAAGCCGCCACCCGTTCCTGGTCCTGGAACGGGACCATGGCGAGCCGGTGTTCCCGGTCCCAGCGCCGCACGAGCTCGACCGACTCGCGGCAGAAGCCGCATTCGCCGTCGTAGATCAAGGTCGGGATCGGGGGGAGGGGCAACTCAGCGAGCATCGGACGCTCGCGCCGCCGCGTCGGCGACGCCACCCCGCACCTCCTTCAGCACGGTGAACGGCTTACGGGCGCGCGGCGCGTAGGCGCGGTTCGTGAGCAGCACGACGAAGAGGTCTCGGTCCGGGTCGATCCAGAGCGACGTCCCGGTCCAGCCAGTGTGGCCGTAGCTCCGCGGGCCGAACAGCACGCCGGCGCTGCTCACCTTCTCGCCCGTCGGCAGCGCCTGCCAGCCCAGGGCGCGCGCTTCCGTCCCGCGCCCGAAGGCGACCGCCTTCGTCGTGAAGAGCCGCACGGTCTCCGGCTTCACGAGCTGACGTCCGTCGGGGAGCCTCCCGTCGCGCAGCATGAACTGGGCGAACCGCCCGACGTCGGCCGCGGTCGCAAACAGGCCGGCGTTCCCCGACACGCCCCCCAGCTTGAACGCGCTGCCGTCGTTGACGACGCCCGCCACGGAATGCCCGCGCCACACGCCGGTCGGCGCGATGCGTGACCGCAGACGGGCGGGCGGCCGGAACATGGTCGCCCGGAGGCCCAACGGCGTGAAGATCTCCCGTGTCGCGAATACATCCAGCGGCTCGCCTGCCGCACGTCGCGCGGCTTCGCCGAGCAGGATCGCGTTCAGGTCGCTGTAGATGACGCGCGTCCCAGGCGGGACGCGGGGTGTCTCGGAGAGCACCCGTCGCATCACGGCGGCGCTGTCGGGGAGGGCCTTGAGCTCCGCGTCGGGAATGTCCGCGCGCAGGCCGGAGGTGTGCGTGAGGAGCTGGCGCACCGTGACGCCGCCCGTTCCGGTTCCCTCAAGCGCCGGGACATACGTCGCCACCGGCGCGTCCAGCCGCACTGTGCCGCGCTCCACGAGCAGCATCAGGGCCGTCGTCGTCGCGATTACCTTCGTCATCGAAGCGAGGTCGTAGATCGTACTGTCGACGTCGACGCGGGGACTCCTGGCGGACCAGGTCAGGCGCCCGTACCCCTTGGCGAAGAGCACCGTGTCGCGCCGCCCGACGACCAGCGCCGCCCCCGGGTAGGCGCCGCGGCGCATGCCGTCCTCCACCAGTGAGTCGAATGTCCCGGCGTCGAACCGCGGCTGACGCGGGCCGGGCCGCGGGGGCGGCGCCGAACCCGCCTGGAGGGCGGAGAGGAGCAGGAAGGCGGTTACGACCAAATGCCCGGGATGCGGCAGCCACACGTCGGGCATTTTCCGTCGGCGCCGACCCTGTGCTGCTTGATCACGTAGCCGTAGCGCTCGATCAAGAGGTCAGCGCAGTCGGGACAGTAGGTGTTCTCCCACGGGCCGACGCCACCGGGGAGGTTGCCCGCGTAGATGAACTTGAGCCCGGCCTTCGCCCCGATCTCGCACGCGCGCACCAGGACTTCGGCGGTCGTGTTGTCGGGGTCGGTCATCTTGTAGTCCTTGTGGAAGGCGGTCACGTGCCATGGGATCTCCGGAGAGATGGACGCCAGGTACTCGGCGGCGCGCGTGAGTTGCGCCGTGTCATCGTTGAACCCCGGCACGACCAGCGTCACGATTTCGAGCCAGAACCCCCGGTCGTAGACCAGCTTGACCGCGTCGAGGACGTGCTGCAGCACTCCGCCCAGCTCGCGATAGCGCTTATCGTCCATCGCCTTCAGGTCGATCTTGTAGCAGTCGGTCCACGGACGGATATAGTCCAGGACCTCCGGCGTGGCGTTGCCGTTCGAGATGAACGCCGTCTTCAGACCGTGTGTCCTGGCCACCTTGAACACGTCCACCGCCCACTCGGCTGTGATCAGCGGCTCGTTGTACGAGGATCCGACCATTTTGGCGCCCTGCCGGAGCGCGAGTCGCACCAGGCGGTCGGGGGTCACGTCCGTCGGCAGCACGCCCGCGGCGTCGTCCCGCAGCGCCTGACTCGTCAGCCAGTTCTGACAGTAGCCACAGTGAAAGTCGCATCCCAGCATCCCGAACGTGAGCGTGTCCGAGCCGGGAAGGACGTGGAAGAACGGCTTCTTCTCGGTGGGATCGCATTGCAGCGCCGCGACGTACCCCACGGGGACGTAGAGAGTCCCGTCCTTGTTGAAACGGACCTTGCAGATGCCCCGACGCCCGGGCTTGACGAGACAGCGATGTCCGCAGGCGAAGCAGCGCACCGCTCGCCCGTCGAGCTTCTCGACCAGCTCGCCCTCGCGGACCCGCGCGTCCAACACCTGGGCCATGGTGGCCGCGCCGCCGTCGGGCGCTTCGTGCGTCAAGAAGGAGACGATCCCGCGATGGGTCATGAGCGCTGCGCAGCTCGCCGCAAGACGGCGCCGGGGGCGGTCAGCGGAGTGTCCCCGGCGGGAGCTCGTAGAGGAGCACCGCGGATGCGACGTCCCGTGCCGACAAGTCCCGCACCTTCGTGTTGGCGTACATGATGTCCGTCGAGTCGGATGAATGGTCCAGCCCGATGAGGTGCCCGATCTCGTGCAGCGCGATGACACGGACATCGTCCGCCGCGAGGGGCCGCCCGCTCGGGTCGAACGTCGCGAGCGTCACGGTGGCGGTCTGCAGGTGGCCGTCCGCGTCCCAGATCAGATCGGTCTGACCGGTGCGCTGCATTTCGAACTGGAGCCGCCACTCGATGTGCACTTCGGCCGATTCCGAATCCGCATCCAGCCTGAAGCGCACGGGAACTCCGGCGTCCTGCCACCGTTGAAAGGCGTTGCGCACGGCGTCGAGATACTCGGTCTGGAAGTTCGGCGTGGCGCCGGGCGCGAGATGGACGCGGACCGGGCGGAGAATCCGATTGTCCCAGCGGTGCAGCATCGAGTCCCTGCTCTGGACCACGACCTCGTTCAGGTACGTGGTGCCGGCGCTCGCCCGGATGCGACGCCGTGTCTCCGAGCGGGCGAACAGCTCCATGTAGGTCGGGCCCGTGGGTTGCGTGAGAGCGGGCCTGGGGAGCGGGGGAGGCGCCTGGGCGGCGGGGGCGCTCGTCGTAGCGGTGTCTCCGCCGACCGGCGGGGAGGTGGGGGAATCCGAGCCGGCGAGCCTGGAGCCGCCCCCTGTGTGGGTCTGCCTGAAGAAGGCGTCCCACAATACCGCCGAGACCAAGAACACCATCGCGGCGGCGATCAGGGCGGAAACGCGACGCTCGACCATGTGCGCAATATGCGGGAACGCCGCTCCGCGCCGCTAGCTTTGCTCCGGCGGCGTCTCTATCATTGTGGCCTGCTTATGCTTGGGCAATAGGTGTTCGCGTTACCCGCAGCCGCCCTCATCCGCTGGCGGGTGTTGGTCATCGCGGCGTGGGCGGCGCTGGCGCTGTTGTTCGCGCCGCGGGCGAGCCATGTCCAGCAGGTGCTGGCGCTGCGCGGGGGCGCGAGTGAGCGCACCGAGTCGGCCCGCGCCACCGAGCTCCTCAAACAGGCGTTCCCCAGTCCCTTCGCCGATTACGTCGCCATCGTCGTTCGCGGTCCCGTTCGCTGGACGAACCCACGTTTCGAGGTCGTGCTCGACACGCTGAAAGCGGCCGCGGAGCGACGTCCGTACGTCAGCCAGGTGATCTCCGTCCGCTCGATCGGGGAATCGAGCTTCGTGAGCAAGGACCGCCGTACCACGTTCCTCATCGCGGCCCTGACCCCGGAATTCACGAGCGACATCAGCAAGAGCGTGGTCCCGGACCTTCGCTCGACTATCCGCGATGCCCTGGCACACGCTCCGGAGGCGGACGGCTTCGACGTCAAGCTTACCGGCTTTCCGGCCCTGGACCACGACGTGCGGACCATCAGCACCGAGGACACGGAGCGCGGGGAGCGGCGCGCGCTCCCGCTCACCCTGGTCGTCCTGGTGGTGGCGTTCGGCGCTCTCGTGGCGGCGCTGCTGCCGGTGGTCGTGGGTGTGCTCGCGATCACGATCGCGCTCGGCCTCGTCACGGTGGCGGCGCACTACGTGCCGATGTCGGTGTTCGTATTGAACATCACGACCATGGTGGGCCTGGGGGTGGGCATCGACTACTCGCTCCTCATGGTCACGCGGTTCCGGGAGGAGCTCAACCGCGGGCTCTCGCCCGCAGATGCGGCCATCCGCACCATGGAGACCGCCGGGTCGGCGGTGATCACCTCGGGGCTCACCGTCGTGGTCGGGTTCTCGGCCCTTCTCACCACGCCGCTCTCCGACACCCGTTCGGTCGGCGTGGGTGGCCTGCTCGTGGTGCTCGTGGCCGTGCTGCTCGCCACCACGTTCCTCCCCGCCACGTTCGCGATCCTGGGGCGGAACATCGACCGCCCCAGGTGGCTCGCGCGTCCCCTGGCCAGGTTCCATGCGCCGACCGGCTGGGAGCGCTGGGCGCGGTGGCTCGGCCACCGGCCCTGGCGCGCCGTCGCCTTCGGCGCGGTCGCGATCGCACTGCTCAGCTGGCCCCTCGCCCAGATCCGGCTCGGCCTCCCGGCGATCAACTGGTTTCCGCCTCAATCGGAGTCGGGGCGTGGGCTGGCGGACCTCCGGGCCATGGGAGCGAGCGGCGTGCTCCAGCCGATCCGCGTGGTGGTACAGCTCCCCGAGGGGGAGTCGGCGCTGACGGCAGCCCAGCTCGCAGGCCTCAAGGCCCTGACCGATGCGCTCCGCCGGGACTCGCGCGTCCGCGAGGTGCGCGGCGTGGCGAGCATCAAGTCGGGCATGTCCACGCTGCAACTCGCCATGTACTACAGCGACGTTCCGGCCGTGAAGGCCAAGAACCCGAAGTTCTTCGACGCCTACCTGAGCGCGGACGAGCGCGTCACGCTGCTGGACGTCATCCCTGCCGACACGCTTTCGTTCGCCGGGATGATGCAGCTCGCGCGCCACGTGCGGGAGCTCGTCCACGGGAAGCTGCGCGGCCTGAACGGCGCCGAGATTCTGGTGGGCGGCTTCGCCGCGTCCAACGTCGATACGCAGCTCGCGCTGCTCAGCCGGTTCCCCGAGACGGTGGCCCTCGTGCTCGGCATCACCGCGATCATGCTATTCATCGCGTTCCGATCGCTGCTCGTGCCGCTCAAGGCCGTGCTCTTGAACTGCCTCTCGGTCGGCGCGTCGTTCGGGCTCACCGTCCTGGTGTTCCAGCGCGGCTATGGCGGCAGGCTGTTCGGCCTGGAAGGGCCCACCGAGGCGATCTGGGTCGTGGTGCCCGTGCTGGTTTTCGCCATCGTGTTCGGGCTGTCGATGGACTACGAAGTCTTCCTGCTCACGCGAGTGAAGGAGGTCTTCGACAAGACGGGACGGAACGACTACGCCACCATGGAGGGCCTCTCCGCCACCGCCTCCACCATCACGAGCGCCGCGCTCATCATGATCCTCGTGTTCGGCACGTTCGCCTTCGCGCGCGTGCTCGCCGTGCAGTTCGTCGGATTCGGCCTCGCCGCGGCCGTCCTGCTCGACGCGACTCTGATCCGGATGGTGCTGGTACCGGCGATCATGCAGATCGCGGGGCGATGGAACTGGTGGCCGGG
>DATDFP010000297.1:0-5035 GCA_036522535.1 Gemmatimonadales bacterium | reverse complement strand
ACCAGCGCCGATCGCGCCGGCCCGCGCGAGGTCCGCTCCACGAACACCAGCATGTCGGCGCCTCCGCGCGCATCGCCGCGGCAGGCGGCGCAGACGCCCACGCCGAAGGGATCGGGCGTCCCGCAAACGAGGCACGATTCGAGGAGGGCAACGGTGCTCCGGGGGCCGAACTCGTCCTGCTCGGCGCGTTCCGCCAGCGCGCTCCCCAGGGCTGCCGCGGTCGGGAATCGGTCGTTAGGCTCGGCCGCCGTGGCTCGAGCGATCACGCTATCGAGCCAGACGGGCAGATCGGGCCGAAATGCGCGCGGCCGGTAGCCTTCCGGCGCAGGCGGGGCCGGTAAGTGCGGCGACGGACGCTCCGGGAGCCTGGCGGCGAGCGCGAAGTGCAGCGTGACCCCGAGCCCGTAGATGTCCGAACGGGCGTCGCCGCGGCGCCCGGCGATGACCTCGGGTGCGGCATAGTCCAGCGTCCCCACCAGGCCCCCGGTTTGGGTCAGCGTGCCCAGGGTCTCGAGCTTGGCAGATCCGAAGTCCGTCAGCCGGGCGCGCCCGTCGGGATCGAGCAGCACGTTCTGCGGCTTCACATCACGATGCAAGATCCCGCGCCGGTGGGCCGCGTCGAGCGCGGCCGCGACGTCCTGGCCAAGCCGTCCCGCTTCTTCCGGGGAGAGGGGCCCGCGGTCGCGCACGCGGACCTGCAGGTCCGGGCCGGCCACGTACTCCATCACGATGAAGCTTCGGGCTCCCGCGTCCACGAAATCGTAAACGGCCACGATGTTGGGATGCGTCAGGCCGCGCACGACCTGCACTTCCCGGCGCATCCGCTCGCGCGCAAGGCGCGCGGCGGCCGGGGGCGGCATGAGCAGCTTCAGCGCCACGGTCTGACCGAGCTGGCGATCGCGGGCCGCGTACACCACCGAGTAGCCGCCCCGGCCCACCTCTCGCAATACCTCGTAGCGATCCTGGAGGACGGCGCCGCTCTCGAGGTAGGCGAGCTCGCTCATTCGGTCCCGAGCCGTCCCAGCACCTCGAGGGCATTACGCCGCCAGCCGTCGTCTTGCGTGTACAGCTGGAGGAACGATCGCAGATGGGTGCGTGACAACTCGGGCTGACCGAGGCTGTACTCGGACATGCCGGCGTGGTACAGCGCCATGTAGTTGTTTGGCCAGTAGTCGAGCACGAGCTCCATGATGGGACCGGCCGAGCGGTCATCACCGGCGTCGGCGACGGGATGACCGATCTCGAACACGATTCCCGCGGCCCTGGGGCGTTCGCCTGCCGGGAGCCGATCGATCGACACACGCGCGGAGTCGATCTTGCCCGCGAGCGCATAGCAGGCGGCGCTGAAGCCGGTGCCCTCGAGGCTGTGGGGCGCGGGGTGCCGCTGCTGCTGGATCTCGACCTCCACGGCGTTGCAGTAGGGCTTCATCGCCGCGAACCACTCGGCGGCGGACCCGCCGAACTGAGGGGCCGTGCCGTGCGGTTCGGGGGGACGCTCTGGGCGCCGCCCCCGGAGCGCGCCCGCCAGCACCCAGGCGCACATTGCCACATAGACCCACCCGGTAAGATGCAATACTCGGCTCATGCGCAAGCCCCGTGGAGCAGACAGTGTCGGCGCGGGGAGCGCGGGTAAACCCGCGGCTCGGCCTCTGGCCGGTAAACCGGCCTGACGCGAGCAATTCGATACCCCGCCTTAGCCGGGAGACGCCGAGCCGCGGCTTCAGCCGTGGACCCGCGGATCAACCATATGACGTCGGCCATGGGGGCGATGTGCACAGGGTCACGTCACCCCCGGGAACTCATGGATCAGGGGTGAGGGCCGTGTCGGGGCGCAGCATGCTGCGCCCCGACATCTTCTTCATGTCGCCGAGCAGCTCGTAGAACCGGCGGAATACTCTGATCCCGTCCCAGAGCTGTCCCAGGTCCAGCTTCTCGTTCGGCGCGTGCAGCCGATCGTCCGGAAGCCCGATGCCGGTGAGAATGACCGGCGCGCCACCTTTGCCGAGCGCGGTAACGACGGGGATCGAGCCACCGGCCCGCGCCGTCACGGTGCCCCGCCCCACCACTTCGCGAAACGCCTGATCGAGGGGCTTGAACGCGGGGTGCGTGACTTCAACCGTGGCCGGATCGGCGCCATGCAGGAACTTCACGGTCGCCTCCACATACTGGGGCGCGAACCGCTTCACCGCGGCTACGAGCTGGCGTTCCACGGTCTTGAGCTTCTGATCCGGGACCAGCCGCAGGCTCACCTTGGCTGTCGCCACCGCGGGGATCACGGTTTTCGCCCCGTCCCCCGTGAAGCCGCCCAGGATGCCGTGGATCTCGAAGGTCGGGAGCGCCCACAGCCGCTCGAGCACGGAGTACCGCTTCAGCCCCGTGAGCGCCTTCGCCCGCACCCGGTGCTTGAGGAAGTCACTCTCCCGAAACGGCAAGCGCTTCCAGGCCTGAAGCTCGCGCTTGCCGGGGCGGCGCACGGCCGAGTAGAGACCCGGAATGTTGATCTTGCCGTCGGGCGACTTGAGCTTCGCCAGCAGGCGGACCAGCTCCTCGTGCGCGTTGGGCGCGGCGCCGCCGAACTCGCCGGAGTGGAGGTCCGACCTGGCGGTGCGCACCGTGATCTCGGCGTAGCACAGACCCCGCAGCGCGGTGTACACCGCCGGCCACTTGGGCGCGAGGTAGGCCATGTCGGCGATGAGCACCACGTCGGCCCTGGCGCGCTCCGGCTCGCGGCGCAGCAACTCGAACAGCACGCGGCTGCCGTGCTCTTCCTCACCTTCGATCAGAAAACGCAGGTTGACGGGCGTATGACCGCAAGCCTCGATCGCCTTGAGCAGGCAGAACACCTGGCCTTTGTCGTCGGCGGCGCCGCGGGCGAACACCCGGCCGTTGCGCACGGTCGGTTCGAACGGCGGCGTGCTCCACTCCTCGAGCGGATCGGGCGGCTGGACGTCGTAGTGGCCGTAGATGAGGAGCGCGGGCGCGCCGGGCACTTCCGGCCCCACGCCCCACACGACGGGATGCGTTTCGCTCGCGACGAGCTCGACCTCGCGGCAGCCGAGGCGTCGGAGCTCGCCTGCTACCCATTCCGCCGCAGCCCGGCAATCGGCGTTATGCGCGGGGAGGGTCGAGACGGAGGGGATGCGGAGGAAGGCGGTGAGTTCGGCGAGCAGGCGGTCGGTGTCCATGAGAAAATTTAGAGACAAGAAGACGTGAAAAAAAGACGTGAAAAGAAGGCGTGAAAAAGAGACGTGAAAAGAAGACGTGAAAAAGAGACGTGAAAAGAAGGCGTGAAAAAGAGACGTGAGAGAGCCGTACTACCAGTCCGATGGCGGACGATCGGACAGCCGCCGGAGCATCTTGAGCACGAGGACCGTTCGCGTTTGCAGCCGCGCGATCAAGCGTCGCTGCGCCGGATGCGCTCCCTTGGCGACGCCGAGCTGGGAGACCAACTCCTGAGCCGAACCCCGGGCGTAGAGCAGAAACCGGCGGAACTCACGAATTGTCCCACGGCCGCAGGCTTCGGCAATGTTCGAGCAGACGGATAGTGCCGCGCGAGTCAGCTGGTCCCCTCGCGCCTGGCCACCGGGCCCGTTGAAGCTTCGCGCGAGGCTGACCACGTCCCGAGCGTTCTCGGACGCGATCTGGTGCACCAAGAGGCGCGCGGGGTTCGCGTGCAGCGTCATAGCTCATCGTAGCGATCATGTGACCGCGGAGCGGTATCGAATCGTTGCGCCGGTAGTCATTCTTCCGCGACTCCGTCCGTTCACGTCTTCTTTTCACGCCTTCTTTTCACGCCTTCTTTTCACGTCTTCTTTTCACGCTTTCTTTTCAGTTCAGTCAGCCTAGACGGAGCTAGACTTCGCGCTATATTCGTCGCGCCATGCGGACCACCGCATCGTACCAGTTGTTCCCGGACGCGCCGAGCGAGCGGGCCATGGCCCGCGCCCGATACCTCGCGCGCGAGGGACGGATCGCCGACGCCGAGAAAGCGTACCGCGACGTCCTCGCCGGCAACCCGGAGCTGAAGGCATGCTGGGCGGAGTGCTTCGAGCTGCTGCGCGGCAACGGCCGCACCGAGGACGCGCTGCGCCTCGCCGAGGCCGCTCGCGCGCAGTTCGGTGAATCGGCGTTCCCGCTGGCGCTCATGGGCGCCGCGCTGGTCGAGCTGGAACGCTACCGCGAGGCGCTGAGCACGCTCGAGCAGGCGGTCGAGCTCGACCCCGACCTGGCGCTGGTGTGGCACGAGCTCGGCTACGCCGCGTTCCGGCTCGGCGACGGGAACCGGGCGCTCTTGGCGCTCGACCGCGCCTTCGCGCTGGAACCGCACACGGAGACGCTGCGTCTGCGCGGGCGCATCCTGCGCGACGCCGGCCGCTACCAGGCGGCCGAGGTCACGTATGAGGGTGCGGCTCAGGCGGCCGACCACCACGAGCAGCGTGAGGCGGCCGAGCGCGAGGTCCTCGTTACCCGGCGGTACGCGTTTTACGCGCCGCGCCGGCCAGACGAGGTGACGCCGGCCGAGCGCTGGTTCGCGGAGACGGGCTCCGTCGTGCTCGCGTCCGACGAGGCTCCTGAGGCGCCTTCGGATGCCGCGCTCGCGAGCGCCCTTCTCGAGCTCGTCCGCGACTCGGGCTGGCGCTTCGGGCAAGTCGTCGCCGTCGGCCCGCCCTCAGACGCCTGGCAAACCGTTGCGGACGGCCTGGGTGTGCCGCTGGTCGGCCGTACCGGTTTCGACCCCGAGGCCTGCCCGCTGCTCGTCGCCCAGGGGGGGGAGCCGCTCCCCGAGGACCACCCCTGGTCAACGCTCGTCAGCGCCGTCGTCCGGCGGGGCACGGGCCTCATCTTCCTGCTGGAGCACCCCGGCGACACGCAGCCCCGCGCTTCCTGGGAGGGCGCGGACGTAATCGGCGTCCTGACAGAGGGCGAGCGGCGCGGGAGCCGCACCAACGTCGCGCACGCGCTCGCGGAAGCCCAGCACCCGGCGGCCCGGCTGGCCGGCCGCCGCCTCAGCCGCTGACCCCGGAGCGTCCTTGGC
>DATDFP010000296.1:0-10030 GCA_036522535.1 Gemmatimonadales bacterium | reverse complement strand
TATCGCGGCTACGACTCGGCCGGCATCGCGCTGGTCGACGACGGTCGGCTCGAGGTGCACAAGGCCGCCGGTAGGATCGCCGTCCTGGAAAGAGAGCTCGGCCAGAACCTGCCGCCGGGCCACACCGGAATCGCGCATACGCGCTGGGCCACCCACGGAGCGCCCAGCACGACCAACGCGCACCCGCACACGGATTGCGGTGGTACTCTGGCGCTCATCCACAACGGAATCATCGAGAACGCGGGGCTGCTCCGCGCCGCGCTCGTCAGGCGCGGCCATGTGTTCCGCTCGGAGACCGATACCGAGGTGCTTGCCCATCTGATCGAGGAGGCGTACGCGAAGGGCGGGGATGGCGGCGGGCTCGTGGGGGCCGTGGCAGGTGCCCTGCACGAGGTGGAAGGCACCTACGGAATCGCGGTGGTCTCGACCCGCGAGCCCGACACGATCGTGGCAGCGCGGCGCGGCTCGCCGCTGCTGGTGGCGATCGGGTCGGGGGAGAACTTCATCGCCTCCGACGCCTCCGCGGTGCTGGCGCAGACGCGCTCTGTGGTCTACCTGGACGACGGGGAGATCGCCGTGGTGCGGCCGGGCGACTACCGCATCGTCGACCTGAACACCGCGGAGAAGGAAAAGGCGGTGAGCCGGGTGGATTGGGACCTCGCGAAGATCGAGCGCGGCGGCTACGCGCATTTCATGCTGAAAGAGATCATGGAGCAGCCGGAGAGCCTGCGCAACACGCTGCGGGGGCGCGTGCTCGAGGAGGAGGGCACGTCCAGGCTCGGCGGGCTGAACCTGAGCGACGAGCAGCTGCTCCAGGTCAACCGCATCGTGTTCACGGCCTGCGGCACGTCCTGGCACTCGGCCCTGATCGGCGAATACATGATGGAAGAGCTCGCGCGGATTCCTTCGGAGGTGGAGTACGCCTCCGAATTCCGCTACCGCAATCCCATCGTGGACGAGCGGACGCTGGTGGTGGGGATCTCGCAGTCGGGCGAGACGGCCGACACCCTGGCCGCGCTGCGCGAGGCGAAGCGGCGCGGCGCGCGCACGTTGGGGATCGTGAACGTCGTGGGCTCGACCATCGCCCGCGAGGTGGACGGCGGGATCTACCTGCACGCCGGCCCGGAGATCGGCGTGGCTTCGACGAAAGCGTTCACGAGCCAGATCGCGGCGCTGGCGTTGCTGACCCTGACGATGGGCCGCGTCCGGGCGCTCTCGATCCTGCAGGGGCGCGAGGTGGCGCGGGCCCTGCAACGGCTCCCGGAGCTGGTGGAGCGCATGCTCGCGAAGGCGGTCGATGTGGAGCGCATCGCCGAGCGCATGATGCGGGCCACCAACGTGCTCTATCTCGGCCGCGGCTACAACTTCCCCGTGGCGCTCGAGGGCGCGCTCAAGCTTAAAGAGATCTCCTACATCCACGCCGAGGGATACCCCGCGGCCGAGATGAAACACGGCCCGATTGCGCTCATCGACGACCTCATGCCCGTCGTCTTCCTCGCGCCGCGCGACGCCGTGTACCAGAAGGTCGTGTCGAATGTGGAGGAGGTGAAGGCGCGCGGCGGGCGCGTGGTCGCCGTCGTGACCGAGGGCGACTCGGGGCTGGCCAGGCTCGCCGACCATCAGATCGAAGTGCCGGAGACTCTCGACCTGCTCACGCCGGTCCTCACCGTCCTGCCGCTGCAGCTCTTGGCATACTACATCGCGGTGCGCAGAGGCTGCGACGTGGATCAGCCGCGGAATCTGGCGAAGAGCGTGACCGTAGAATGAAGCGTCACACGTCACACGTTGCACGTCGCACGGCGCCACCGCGCGTGACGTGTGACGTGTGACGTGCAACGTGCGACAGGGTGGGGTGGGGTCGTGAGGGCGGTGGTCCAGCGCGTCTCGCGCGCGGCGGTCCGGGTGGATGGCCGCGTCACCGGATCCATCGGGGTAGGGTTCGTCGTCCTGACCGGCTTCGCGCCCGGCGACACGGAAACGACGCTCGCCTGGATGGCCGACAAGATCCTCGGCCTCCGGGTCTTTGCCGACGCCGAGGGAAAGATGAATCTCGGGCTCACGGACGTCGGCGGTGCGGTGCTGGTGGTGTCCCAATTCACTCTGTATGGCGATGCGCGCAAGGGGCGGCGGCCGAGCTTCGTGGACGCCGCGCCTCCAGAGATCGCGATCCCCCTGTACGACCGCTTCCTCGCCTTGCTGCGAGAGAAGGGCGGGGGTGGGGTGAAAGTCGAGACGGGGGAGTTCGGGGCGATGATGGAGGTGGAGCTGGTGAACGATGGGCCCGTGACGCTCCTGCTCGAAAAATGAGCCTGGTCCTCGCGAGCGGCTCGCCCCGGCGGAAGCAGCTGCTCGAGATGCTGGGGCTGCCGTTCCGCGTCGTCGCGCCCGGCGTGGACGAGACGCGGGAGAGCTCGGAGCCGCCCGAGGCTTACGTCGTGCGGCTGGCGCGCGAGAAGGCGCGGGTCGTGGCCGCGCGCGAGCGCGGCGAGCTCGTGCTCGCCGCCGACACGACCGTGGTGCTGCGCGGCGAGATCTTCGAGAAGCCGAGCACCCGCGCCGAAGCGGAGGCGATGCTGGGGCGGCTCCAGGGCCGCACCCATCGGGTGATGACGGCCGTCGCGGTCGCCCTCGACGGGCGGCTCGAGCACGCGCTCGATGTCACCGAGGTGACGTTTCGGCGGCTGTCCGCGGACGCGATCGCCGCGTACGTCGCCACCGGAGAGCCGATGGACAAGGCGGGCGCCTACGCGATTCAGGGCAAGGGGGCGGCGCTGGTGGAGGGCATCCGTGGGGACTTCTTCGGGGTGATGGGCCTGCCGCTCAGGCTGGCGCTCGAGCTCCTGGAGCGCTTCGGCCTGCCTTACCGCTTCACCCGATAGACCGGGACCTTCTTGGCCTTCCCCTTGACCTGGATCGGCTCCAGGGTCTCGACCCCGGGGGGGTGCTTGATCTCGCGGTAGAACGGCTCGGAGATGAGGATTTCGTTCCGGCCCGCGTTGGCGCACAGCCGGCTGGCGGTGTTCACGGCGTCTCCGATCACGGTGTACTCGAGCCGGCGGTCGGAACCGATGTTGCCCGCGAACACCTCGCCGAAGTTGATGCCGAACCCGACACCCAGCTCGGGGCGGCCCTCGTCCTTCCACTTCCGGTTCAGCTTCTCGAGGGCGGTCAGCTGGTCGAGGGCGCACTGCATCGCGCGATCGGCATCGTCCTCGTGGACGATGGGGGCGCCCCACAGCGCCAGCATGGCGTCGCCCATGAACTTGTCGAGCGTGCCGCCGTGCTCGAACACGAGCTCCACCATCTCGGTGAAATACTCGGTGAGCAACGTGGCGATGTCGTCGGGGCTCATCGTCTCCGACATCGTTGTGAAGCCACGGATGTCCGAGAAGAAGATCACCACCGGGCGCTTCTGGCCGCCCAGCCGCACGGCCCCCGTTTGCTCGGCGATCTGCGCAGCGACGTTGGGCGCGAAGTAGCGCTGAAAGTTGGAGAGCACCAGCGCCTCGTGCCGCAGGCGCTCGGAGCGCTGCGAGTTCTCGATGGCCACGGCGGCAAGGGAGCCGAAGGCGATCAGGAACTCGAGGTCTTCGTCGGAGAACGAGTGCGCCGCGGTCAGATTGTCCACGTACAGGATGCCGAGGACCTTCTGGGCCGTCCCGATGAGCGGCGTGCACATCGCGCTGCGCACACTCTGGATCAGGATCGACTTTCCCTTGAAGCGCTCGTCGGCCGGCGTGTTGTCCGAGAGGATCGCCACACGGTCCTCGACCACCCGGCGCGCGATGGACTGCGGCACGTGCTTGGACGCGGACGACTGCGGCGTGCGCCCCTTCGAGACCTTCGGCACGAGCTCCCCCGTCGCGTCCTCGAGCAGCAGGATCGAGACCCGGTCCACGTTCATGATCTGAAACGTGAAGTCCACGACCTTGTCCAGCAGGCGGTCGAGCTCTTGCTGCCGGGACAGCTCCTTCGAGATCTCGAGCAGGAGCTCGAGCTTCTTCTGGCGCCGCTCCTCGAGCGACGGTGCCGAGACTCTGAGGTGCGAGGGTCCCGAGGGGATGTCCTGGACGATGGCGGGCACGCCGCCCGAGTGCGTGACCGGCAGCTGGCGCAGGATCGTGCTGCCCGCCTTCGCGCCGAGCTCCGAGGGGAGCGGCGGCACGACCTTGGGGCGCGGCGCCGGCGCGGTCACTTCCTTCACCCGGAACGCCACCTTGCCGAAGGTAATGACGTCGTTCTCGCCGGCGATCGCTTCGGTGATCCGGGCGCCATTCAGGAAGGTGCCGTTGGAGGAGCCGACGTCCTTCACTCTTACACCGCCCTCGGTGAGGCTGACTTCGGCGTGGCGGCGGGAGATCGTAGGATCGTAGATGGGGACGTCGCTCGTGACGGCGCGCCCCACTACGAGCGTACGGCCGGGCTTCAGGTCGATCGACTGTTCGCCCGTCGTGCTGAAGAGCTTGAACACGGAATCCAGAATATACGCGCCGGCCTCGGCGCCCGTCATCCCGCCGCCGTCGCCAGGGCCAACGCCTTCAGCACCGCTTGCGCTTTGTGCTCCGTCTCCAGAAACTCGCGCGCCGGGTCGGAGTCGGCGACGATGCCGGCGCCGGCCTGGACGAGGACGCGATCCTTCAGCACCACGGCGGCGCGGATCGCGATGGCGGTGTCGAGACTCGCGGCGCCCCACCCCACGTACCCCACCGCCCCGGCGTATGGGCCCCGGCGCTCGGGCTCGAGCTCGTCGATGATCTCCATGGCCCGCACCTTGGGGGCGCCGGTCACCGTCCCAGCAGGGAAGCAGGCCTTGAACACGTCGAGGGCGTCGTAGCCGTCGCGCAGCTTGCCGCGCACCTCGCTCACGAGGTGCTGCACGTGGGAGTACCGCTCGACCGTCAGGAGGTCGCTCACACGGACCGTTCCAAACCGCGCCACGCGGCCCACGTCGTTCCGCCCCAGGTCCACGAGCATCATGTGCTCGGCGCGCTCCTTCTCGTCGGCGAGCAGGGCGCGGGCGAGCGCCCCGTCCTCCTCCTGGGTCCTGCCGCGCGGCCGCGTGCCGGCGATCGGCCGGACGGTCACCTCCCCTCCCTCCACCCGCACGAGCACCTCGGGTGAGCTGCCCACTAGCGCAACGTCCTCGAGCGCGAGGTAAAACAGGTACGGCGCCGGGTTGAGCGCCCGCAGATAGCGGTACAGGAGCAGGGAATCCACGGCGACCATCGCCTCCTGGCGGCGCGACAGCACGGTCTGGAACGTGTCGCCCGCCCGGATATACTCGAGAATCCGCGCCACGTCCCGCTCGAACGCCTCCCGCGGGTAGGACGACGCGGTCGGGACCGGCGCCAGGGCGTCGGGCAACGACAGCGGTGCCAGATCGTGCCGGGTCCGCAGGCGGTCGATGATCTCGTCGAGGCGCGCCTCCGCCGCCTCGTAGAGCCCGAGTCGACGGCTGGGCGTCGCGCTACGGGGCACCTCCACGGTCGTCACAACAATCGCCCGGCCGAACAGATTGTCGATGATGACCAGCGTGTCGGCGATCATCATCACGGCGTCGGGGAGGTTGACGGGGTCCGGAGGGGGGTGGGGCAGGCGCTCGATGGTCCGCACCAGGTCGTAGCCGAGGTAGCCCACGGCGCCGCCCGTGAAGCGGGGCAGCCCGGGAACCGCCACGGCGGGAAGGTCCCGCATCCGCTGGGCGAGGTGTCCGATCGGGTCCTCGGTCTCGCCGGCCCGCTCCCAGGCGCCGCCCCGAGTCCAGCGCTCGACCGCCGTGCCTCGGTAGCGCCACACCTCCCGAGGCTCGGTCCCGAGGAAGGTGTAGCGAGCCCAGCGCTCGCCCCCCACGAGCGACTCCAGGAGGAACGCGAACGGCGGCCGGGCCACCTTCACGAACGCCGCCAGCGGGGTATCAGCATCCAGCACAACCTCGCGCACGAGCGGGACCATCCCGCCCTGCTGCGCTCGCGCGAGGAATTCGGCTCTCCGATCGGTCATCGCGGCGCCCCGGCCGGCATGGCTGCGGGGCCGGTGGCCGCGATTGAAGCCAGGAACGGGTGATGGATAGACAGCTCGGCCTCGGTGAACGGGTGGTAGGGGCACCGCATTGCGGTGCCCCTACCACGCTGCTCGTGGCGCTTCTCGGCATCACTTCCGGCGCTGCCGCGCAGGGCTGGAACTCCGAGGCCGCCGTCGGCCTCGCCCAGCGCGCCATCCTGCGCCGCGCCCGCACCGCGGCCGACACGGGGTTGCGCGACTACAAGGCCCAGGCTCACGGCTTCCTCTTCTTCCTGGGGCAGTTCGGAGAAGGGCTCGCCGATCCCCCAAGGCTGATCAAGGCGGACCAGCTGGAGCTGGAAGTGTACTGGAAGGCCCCGGGGAGCAGCAAGCAGCGTGTCGTCGCCTGGCGCGACCGGGCCGAGCTCCCCACCGACATCAACTATCACCGGGACCACTTCGGGATCTTCCAAAACAACTTCGGCCCCGCCATCCGCCTGGGCGAGGGGGACGAGGTGCGGGATGTGCCGCATCCGCTCTCCCCGCGCGGGCCGGAGCTGTACGATTACGCCCTCGGCGATACCACCACGATCCTCTTCTCCCAGCGCGAAGTGCGCGTGGTCCCGTTGCGCGTGCGGCCCAAGGATTTCGGCGCGGCGCGCATCGTCGGCACCCTCTACGTGGACGCTGAAACGGCGGACCTGGTGCGTCTCGCCTTCAACTTCACGCCCAGGGCGTACCTCGACCCGCAACTCGAGGACGTGAGCATCGTGCTCGACAATGCGCTGCAAGAAGGGCGCTGGTGGCTTCCCTACCACCAGGAGGTCGAGATCCGGCGGCGCGCCACGTGGCTCGACGTCCCCGCCCGGGGAATCATCCGGGGCCGCTGGGAGATCGACGGCTATGTATTCAACCTGGGGCTCGGCCAGAGGTGGTTCGCGGGGGAGGAAATCACGTTCCTGCCGAAGGCCGAGCGCGACTCTTTCCCCTGGAGGGAGCCGCTCTCGGCCGCGATCCAGGACGTAGCCGAGCCGGTCCGGCAAAACGACCTCGAGCGCGTCCGGGCGGAAGTGCAGCAGATCGCCGGCCGACGCGCCCTGACGGGACTAAAGCCGCGTCGGGTCGGCGTGCGCAGTCTGTCCGATCTCGTGCGTGCGAACCGGGTGGAAGGGCTCACGCTGGGTGCCGGGGCGGTGCTCCGCGGCGGCGGCGAGCGGCGCGAGCTGCGCGGGATCGCAAGCTACGGGTTCGCCGACGGGCGGCCGAAGGGCAGCCTCACCGCGGCCGAGCACTCGGGACGCACGTCGTTCGAGGCGAGCCTGTTCCGTGAGGTGCGCGATGTGAGCGACATACCCGTGATCGCGCCGCTCCTCAACTCGTTCTCGTCCCAGGAATTCGGCGTGGACTACGGTGACTACTACCTGGCGGACGGCGCCCGCCTCGCCTACCGCCGCGGCGTGGGCGTGCGGGGCGAGTGGAGCGCGACGCTGGGGCGCGAGAGCATCCGCTCGCTCGCGGTACGAGCCGACCCGGCGACGGGTACGTTCCGTCCCAATCCGCCGCTGGGCGGCCCCGGCGTCTATCTCGCCCAACTGGCGCTGCGCCGGCGCTCGGAGGGCTTCGCCGTGCGCCACGATTTGCACTACGAGGCGGTGGCCGAGGCCGGCCGGGTCGACGGCGGCGCCGGGTACCTGCGGATCTCGGGCGCAGGGCACGTGCTCCTTCCGGCGGGCGCGACGCGCGTGCTGGTCCGCCTGCAAGGCGGCATCGCGAGCTCCGCGTTGCCGGCGCACCGCGCATTCGTCCTCGGGGGACGGGGAACGTTGCTGGGCGACGCGTTCCGGCAGTGGGGCGGCGCCCGGGTCGCGCTCGCCCACGTCGAGTGGCGCGCCCCGGTGCCGTTCGTATCCTTCGGCCCCGCCCCTTACGCGCGCACTCCGCACACCATCACCCTGGCGCCCTACGTCGCGGCAGGGTGGGCGGACCGGCCGGTCGCCGACACTCCGTGGGCGGCGACGCCTGGGGCCCGCGTCACCCTCGGTCTTGCTGTCGAGTGGCTCGGATTTTTCCGGCTGGACGCGGGGTTCGGGGCCCAGAGCCGGCGCCTGGGTCTCGCGTTCGATGTCGCACGCGATTTCTGGGCCATCCTGTGAAAGAGTCCGGGCTGGACTGGGCCGGGCTCCTGGCTACCTTTGTCTAATTAGCGATGGCCGAGACCCCCTTCCCCGACGAATGGCTGGTCCACTCTCTCTCGCTTGAGGGGGTGCTCACGCCGGAGCGCCTGACGGAGCTCCGGGCGAAGGCGCCCCCGGGCCAGACCCTTTGGCAGGCCCTCGTGGCGGAGAAGGTGGCGACCGACGAGCAGATCCTCACGGCACTGTCGACACGGTTTCGCCTCAAGCTCGCAGACGTCCACGCGGTCAACCCGGCGGTGAAGGAGAAGGTGCCCGAAGCCCTGGCGCGGCGCTACCACATCCTGCCGCTCCGGGTCACCGACTCGTTCCTGGAGGTGGCGACGGCGAACCCGTTCGACCTCGATGCCGAGAAAGCCCTGGCGTTCGCGACGGCGCGCGAGATCCGTAGCCTGCTCCTCGCGCCCGCCAAGATCACGGAGAAGCTGGACGAGCTCTACCGCCCCGACCGGGCCCTCGACAAGGTGCTGCAGGGGATGGAGGGGTCGGGCGAGATGTTCACGGTCGTGCCGGCCGCGGCGCCGGACGAGATCGCGGCGTCGGCGGAGGAGGCGAGCCAGCGTCCGGTGGTCAGGCTCGTGGACCTGATCATCTCCGAGGGGATCCTGTCCCGCTCGAGCGACATCCACATCGAGCCGGAGGAGGGCGGGGTCGCCGTCCGCTACCGCATCGACGGCGTTCTGCGGCAGGTGATGAAGATCCCGCGTGCGGCCGGGATCCCCCTGATCTCCCGTATCAAGATCATGTCGCAGCTCGACATCGCCGACCGGCTGCGCCCCCAGGATGGGCGCGCCCGCGTGGCGGTGAACGGGCAGCCCATCGACCTGCGAGTCTCGACCCTCCCCGCCGCGCTGGGCGAGAAGGTCGTGATCCGAATCCTCGATTCGCGGGCCACGGTCAAGTCGCTGGACTCCCTCGGGCTCAACCCCGACGAGACGGAGGGGATCAAGCGCCTGCTCGAGAACCACGAAGGGATCATCCTGGTCACGGGCCCGACCGGCTCGGGCAAGACCACGACCCTCTACTCCTGCATCAATCAGATCAAGAGCGAGGGCGTCAACATCGTAACCGTCGAGGACCCGGTCGAGTACCGTATGGCGGGGATCGTGCAGGTGCAGACGCAGGAGAAGGCCGGCCTCACATTCGCGTCGGCGCTGCGCTCGATCCTGCGGCAGGACCCGAACGTCGTCCTGGTGGGCGAGATCCGCGACCCCGAGACGGCCCAGATCGCCGTCCAAGCCTCTCTCACTGGCCACCTCGTGCTCTCCACCCTGCACACCAACGACGCCGCCAACGCCGTCACGCGGCTTGTGGACATCGGGGTGGAGGCGTACAAGATCGCCGCCGCGCTGCGCGGCGTGCTCGCGCAGCGGCTGATGCGCCGGCTTTGCCCCACCTGCAAAGAAGTTTGGATGGAGACGCCGTCCGAGCGGATGGTGAAGTGGATCCCCAGGGGCACGCCGCTGTACCGGGCCGCGGGCTGCCCGGACTGCGCCATGACCGGGTATCGAGGGCGGTTCTCGATCATCGAGGTGCTGACCGTGGTGCCCGAAGTCGAGCGGCTCATCACCGCAGGCAAAACGGCGGAGCACATCGCTGCGGCGGCGCGTCGCGGCGGCATGAAGTCCCTGTGGGAGTCCGGCCTGGCCCACGTGCTCAAGGGCGAGTCCACGGTGGACGAGTTGATGCGCGTTGTGGACTTGCCGCAGGAAGAGGACGGCATCGAACCCCCCTCCGCCCCCGGCGCTCGCGGCTCGGTCAGCGGGGCTGCGGGTTCCTCGGTCGCGCCGGGGACGGCCGCCCCCCCGACCGGAGCAGCGGGAAAGGGGCACGGCGGG
>DATDFP010000295.1:0-6588 GCA_036522535.1 Gemmatimonadales bacterium | reverse complement strand
CTGCGCGGGATCCCCACTCAGGTTGCCCCATTCCCGGCGTTCACGGACGCCCAGGGCCGGCCGAGCCCCTGCTCGGCGAATCCTTTCGGGCTCGCGTTCTCCTGCGACGGCGTCCACCCGAGCGCGGCGACGCAGAGGCTGATCGCCAAGAAGGTCGTGCAGGCGATCAACGCCCACTACGGCTCGACGATCCCGGCCGTGCCCTGAGGGCGAACCGGAGCTTCGTCGTCTGCACGTTTCTTCTCCCCGCCCTCACCGGCGGGGCACGGCTTGCCGCCCAGGCGGTCGAGCGGACGGATGTGCCGCCCAAAGGCGCGATCCGCGTTACGTTCGATCCACGGGTCATGGGATGGGACGCCGAGTTCGTAGACGGGGCACGGCTCGGCCTGGGACGCTGGCTCACGGGCGACACGGTGGGAAGCGCCTCGATCCCGACGGTGGCACGCCTCGAGCAGGACGTGCGCCTCGCCGGTGGCGTGCCCGGATTCGTCGCAAGTCTCGGGAAAGGGCTCCTCAGCGTGCGCCAGGAGCGGCGCTCGTATCCCGTGACCACGGAGGTCGGGATCACGAAGCGGCTCTCCGTGCGTCTCACAGTTCCGATCGTGCGGGTCGCCACTCGCACGCGGCTGCAGCTGGCGAGCAAGGGCGCGAATCTCGGGCTGAACCCCCTGCTCGCCGGAGTGTCTGGGGCCGACGGCCGCTACACCGACTTCTTCACCCAGTTCGATTCGACCCTGGCGGGGCTCGACCGGAACATCGCCGCGGGGATGTACGGCTGCCCACCCGCAGGACCGTGCGCCGCGCGGAACGACTCGGCGGCCTGGCACGCGGTGCGCGACGCGCTACATCGCACGGTGTACGGCGTGGGGCAGACCGGCTCGCCCTTCATGCCGATCGATACCTCCGATGGCGGCAGGGGAATCGACACGACGGTGGCGCGGATCCAGCGCGCACTCGCGGCGACGTACGGGATCTCCGGGTTTGGCGATACGTTTCTGCTTCCGCACGACTCGCTGAGCGCAGAGGCCATGCAGCTCGCGATCCTCGAACCTTCGATCGGCTTCGGATATCGGGCACAGCCCTTCCGGAACAGCTTCCGCTACGCCCTGGGCGACATAGAGATCGCGGCTAAGTACCGCTTGGCGGGGGGTAGGCCGGACGCGCGCTACGCCGCAGCCGTCGTCGCTCTGGGCCGGCTCCCTACGGGCGCCGTAGACTCAGCCGACGACTGGCTGCGCCAGTCCATCGGCGACCACCAACTCGATCTCGAAGGACGGCTCATCCAGGAGCTCACCCTAGCGGACCGGCTGTGGCTGAACCTGGCGGTCCGCGCCGGCACTCAGCGCCCCGGCACCCGGGTGCGGCGCGTGGCGCCGTTCGATGCGATCCTCGTGCCCTTCGCGGCGACGGCCGATCTCGCCTGGGACCCGGGCGATTATGCGGCCGTGGACTTCGCGCCGCTGTACCGCTTCGCGCCCCAGTTCGCGGCCGGCCTGACGGCGGGGTACTGGACCAAAGCCCGGGACCATTACTCGTTCCGCTCCCCGCAGGATTCGACGGATCTCGCCACCCGGCTCGGGGTGCCGACGTCGGCGAGCGTGCTCGATCAGGGAACCTCGGAGCGCCGGCTCCAGCTCGGTGTGGCCGTGAGCTACGTGGCGCCCGAAGTCGAGGGCGGGTTTTCGATCCAGCAGACGGTCACGGGCGCGGGCGTGACGCCGGCCGCGGCCGTGTTCCGGATCGTGCTGCGGGCGTCCTGGAACTTTTTCTGAGCAGCTCCGCCGCGTGGCGCAGCGCGACGCTTGAGTCCCGATCGCCGAGCAGCCGCGCGACCTCCCGCGTGCGCGCTTCGCCCGCGAGCACCTGCACGTCGCTCGTCGCGATGCCGCTCCTGGCGCCCTTCTGCACCAAGAGGTGGTGGTCCGAGTAAGCCGCTATCTGGGGAAGGTGGGTGATCACGAGGACCTGGCGCCCGCGGTCCCCTGCATGAGCGACCGCGGCGAGCGCTTCACCGACCCGCCCGCCCACTTCGCCGCCGATTCCTTGGTCCACTTCGTCGAACACGAGCGTGGGCACCGCGTCGTGCTCGGCCAGAACGACCTTTAGCGCGAGCATCAGACGCGACAGCTCGCCGCCCGACGCCGCCTTCGCCAGCGGGCGCGCTTCCATCCCGACGTTGAGCCGGACCTCGAAGACGACGTCCTCCGAGCCCTGGGCGTTGGGTGTCGGGCGTGGGGCGAGTCGTGCCGCGAAGCGCCCTCCCGCCATCCCGAGGGCCGGAAGGACCTCATTGACGGCTTGGGCGAGCCGCTCCGCACCCTGCGCGCGCTTCGCCGCGAGGGCGGCGCACGCGCGTGCGAAGTCGGCCGCAGCGTTCTCGCGCTGTCCGCCGATGGCCCGGAGATCGAGGTCCGCGGTGTCCAGGAGCTCGAGCTCACGCGTCGAGCGGTCCCGCGTCGCGAGAACGTCGGCGAGAGTGGGCCCGTATTTCTGGGTGAGCCGGAACAGCGCATCGCGACGCTGCTCTACGGCCGCCAGCCGTCCGGGGTCGGCTTCGATGCGCACGGCGTACTCGCGGGCCGCCTGCGCGAGCTCTTCGACGTTGGCGAACGCGCCGTCGAGCAGCTCCTGCCATGTCGCGACGGAAGGGTCGAGGCGGCGGAGGCTCGCGACCAGCCTGGCCGCACGGGCGAGACCCGTCGTGTCGAGTGCCTGCTCGAGCTCCCGCGATAACCGGCCGAGCTCGTCGGCGTGCGCCAGCCGCTTCGCCTCGGTCTCGAGGGCCTCGTCCTCGCCCAGCTGCGGCGTCGCCCGCCCGATTTCGTCCACCACGTGCCGCAGGTAGTCGGCCTTGCGTCGTACCTCCTCATGTCGCGCCCGGAGCGCTTCCTCCCGCCGCTCCAGCTCCCGCAGCCGGTCGTGGGCGTCCCGCACTGCGACCCGCTCCACGCCCGCATCGCCATGCGCGTCCAGGATGTCCCGCTGGGCGTCGGCCCGCAGCAGCGACTGCGTCTCGTGCTGACCGTGGAGGTCGACCAGGATCGCGCCGAGGCGCGCGAGCACGCCCACGGCCGTGGGGCTGCCGTTGACCCAGGCCCGAGACCGCCCCTCCCCGGTGATCTCTCGCTTCAGCACGAGCCGCCCGTCGTCCGCCTCCACCCCCAGGGCGGTAAAGGACGGTAGAAGACGGGAGAGGCCGGTAGAGGTGAACTCGAACGCGCCTTCGATGACGGTCTTCTCGGCGCCGGGGCGGACGACCTCCGAGGACGCGCGCTCGCCGAGCAGCAGCGCCAGCGCGTCCACGAGCATGGACTTCCCCGCCCCGGTCTCTCCCGTCAGCGCGTTCAGCCCGGGCGCGAGCGGGAGCGTCACGTCCGCGATCACGGCGAGGTCCCTGACACGAAGCTCCGTCAGCACTTCAATCCCGCTCGCGGTCGGAGAGGTCGCCCCACTGGAGCTTGTTTCGCATCCGCGCGAAGAACCCATCGGGTCCGAGGCGGACGAGCCGCACGGGGCGATCGGCCCGCTTCACGAGGAGTCGGTCTCCCGGCTGCATGGTGGTGCCGACCTGGCCGTCGAACGAAACGAGCACATCGTCGGTCCAGGGAGGAATCGGCTCCACGGCCACCTGCGCGTGGGACGGCACCACGAGCGGCCGGACGGCGAGGGTGTGGGGGCAGATCCCGGTGACCACGATGGCGTCCACGCCCGGCACGACGATGGGCCCGCCGGCGGAGAGCGAGTAGGCGGTCGAGCCGGTGGGCGTCGCGACGATGATCCCGTCTGCCGAGTACTGGCCGACCTCCTCCCCGTCCACAGCGACCCGGAGGCGGATCACGCGCGCGACGCCGCCCTTGTGCACCACGACGTCGTTCAGCACAACCGGCTCGGGGCGGCCCTCGCCTCGCTGGTCCACGATGCAGGGCTCGAGCGCCAGGCGAGACTCGGTGACGAACGCCCCGCGCACGATTGCGTCGAGCGCCCAGTCGAGCGTCTGCGGGCCGGCGGTGGTGAGGAATCCGACCCGTCCCAGGTTGACGCCGAGGATCGGCGTGGCGGCACCATTGAGAGTGCGGGCACCGCGCAGCAGTGTGCCGTCGCCGCCGAGCGTGATGAGGCAGTCGAGGTGGGCGGATTGGGTCAGCGAGGGCGGCGGCGGCTCGGGCCAGAGGCCGCCGATCCGCTGCTCGGTGAAGATCGTGAATCCCAGCCGGGGCCCCACCTGAGCGAGATGCGCGAGGATGGCCTTGAGGTCGCGGTAGGTCGGATTCCCGACGACCCCCACGTTCATGACGGCGTCAGCGACTCCTCGGCGGCCAGGGCGCGGACCCGGGCGGCGATCCCATGTCCCGTGAGCCCCACCGCCTCGAGCTGCTCGGCGCGGGGGGCGTGCTCGTAGGTGCGGTCGGGCACGCCCAGCGGCACGACGCGCACGTCGACCGCGGTCGTCTGGACGAGCGCGGCAATGGACGCGCCGAAGCCGTTCACCACGACGCCGTCTTCGACGGTCACGAGCAACTTGTGCTCGTGCGTCAGCGCGTCGAGGACCTCGCGATCGATGGGCTTCAAGAACCGGCAGTTCACCACGGTGACGTCGAGCCCGTCCGAGGCCAGAGTTTGGGCCGCCTCGAGCGCCGGCCGGCACATCACCCCGACTGCGAGCAGGGCGCAGTCCTTCCCCTTCCGCAGCACCTCCCACGTGCCATAGGGGACGGGCGCGACCTCGGCGGCGGGCGGCGCCTCACCCGGCGCCTTGTCGCGAGGATAGCGCAGTGAGAACGGCCCCTCCGTGCGGTCGAGCGCGCAGCGCAGCAACCCGATCAACTCGGCCCCGTCCTTGGGCGCGGTGACGGTCAGGTGGGGCACCGGGAGCAGGTACGCGATGTCGTAGAGTCCCATGTGAGTCTGGCCGTCTTCGCCCACCATGCCGGCGCGGTCGAGGCAGAAGATCACCGGAAGCTGCTGGATCGCGACGTCGTGGATGATGCTGTCGTAGGCGCGTTGCAGGAACGTAGAGTAAATCGCGACGACCGGACGGATGCCCTGCGTCGCCAGGCCGGCCGCGAAGGTGGTGGCGTGCGCCTCCGCGATCCCGACGTCGAAGAACCGCTCGGGCCACCTCTTCTGGAAGACGTTCGTGCCGGTCCCGGACGGCATGGCGGCGGTGATCGCCACCAGACTCGGGTACTCGGCCGCGAGCTGGGTGATCGCTTCGCCAAACACCTTGGTCCACTGCGGCGCTCCCCCCCCGGAGCTCGGCGGCTTCAGCTTCCCCGTGACGGGGTCATACGGCGCGCGGGCATGGTACTTCTCCTGGTCCGGCTCGGAGAGGGGGAAGCCCCTGCCCTTCTCCGTGATGACGTGCACCACGCGCGGCCCCCGCAGCGTCTTCACGATCTGGAAGGTCTGGACCAGCTGCGCGATGTTGTGCCCATCGATCGGTCCGAAGTAGCGGAAGCCGAGCTCCTCGAACAGCATCCCCGGCGACCAGAAGTTCTTGATGCTCTCCTCCATGGTCTTCGCGAAGTCCACGAGCCGCTGACCGCCCACCACGTGCGAGGCCTTCTCGATCATCACCTTCATGCGCTCCCGCAGGCGCACGGTGATGGGACTCGCGATGATCGAGCCGAGGTATTTGTTGATCGCACCGACATTGGGAGCGATGGACATGCCGTTGTCGTTCAGGACCATGATGATGTCGCGGCCCGAATGCCCGGCGTTGTTCATCGCCTCGTAGGGGAGCCCGCACGTCAGCGCGCCGTCGCCCACGACCGCCACGACCTTGTACTGCTCGCCCTTGAGATCCCGCGCGGCCGCGATGCCGAACGCCGCCGACAACCCGGTGCCCGCATGACCGGCCCCGAACTGATCGTGCTCGCTCTCGCTGCGCCGCAGGAAGCCCGACAGCCCGCCGCCCTGGCGCAACGTGGGGAAGCGCTCGTTCCGGCCGGTGAGAATCTTCCAGGGATAGCCCTGGTGCCCCACGTCCCAGACGATCTTGTCGCGCGGGGAATCGAAGCAGTGACACAGCGCCACGGTGAGCTCGACCACGCCGAGCCCCGCGCCGATGTGACCGCCGGTGTGCGACACGACCTCGATCAGCCGCCGGCGCACTTCATCGGCGAGCGGCTGGAGCTGGTCAGGCTGCAGTCGCCTAACGTCCTGCGGTCCCTTGATCAGCTCTAGGAGCGCCATCGAGTCTCGTTAATGCGGAATGCGGAGTGCGGAACGCGGAATTGACGGGAAAGGTCGTGCGCAGCACGACGCCCACCCTGACATTCCGCATTCCGCGTTCCGCATTCCGCACTCGTTTAGTTCGGTCTGGTCACAATGTAATGGGCTAGCTCCACAAGCATAGGGGACACGACCCCTTCCTGCCGCAGGCGATCTATGGCCTGCGCCGCCAGGCGCTCCGCCTCGGCCCGCGCAGCTCCCACGCCGAGCAGGGTAACGAAGGTGGATTTCGCGAGGGCCGCGTCCTTCCCCGCCGTTTTGCCCAGCTGATCCGAGGTGGCCGTGGCGTCCAACACGTCGTCGTAGACCTGGAACGCGAGCCCCAGGTCGGCGCCGTAGCCCCGCAGCGCCTCG
>DATDFP010000294.1:0-6661 GCA_036522535.1 Gemmatimonadales bacterium | reverse complement strand
ATATCCCTGGATCCCCAGCGCCCGGCACCGCTCGGCGTCACCCCGCTGGCCCGCCGACGTGAGCATCAGGAGACGCGTGGCGGAGAGCGCTGGGGCCGCCCGGATCGCTGCGGCCAACGCGAAGCCGTCGCGCTCGGGCATCTGGGCGTCGAGAATCGCGAGCTCGTAGGGAGCGCCCTCCCGCGTCGCCCGCTCGAGCTCCTCGAGCCCCGCGTTGGCGCTCGGCGCTTCCCCGACGCCCACACCTTCCGCCGCCAGCATGTCCCGGAGCAGGCGGCGGTTCACCCGGTTGTCGTCCACGACGAGGGCCCGGCGGCCGCTGAGGGAAGGCGCCGTCCCGAGCCGGGGCGGCGCCGCTTCGATCGGGAGCGTGACGGCAAAGTGAAACTCGCTGCCCCGTCCCACCTCGCTCACGACCGATAACTCCCCGCCCATCAGCTTGACCAGGCGCCGGGCGATCGCCAGCCCCAGCCCGGTCCCGCCGTAACGCCGCGTCATCGAGGCGTCGGCCTGGGTGAACTCCTGGAAGATCGCGGTGAGCTGATCGGGCGCGATACCGATGCCCGAATCGCGAACGCTGAACCGTAGGTCCGCTTGCTGGTCGCGCATCCCCACGGGCGCAACCGAGACGATCACCTCGCCGGACTGGGTGAACTTGATCCCGTTGCCGATGAGGTTCGTGAGCACCTGCCGCAGCCGAGTCGGGTCGCCGCGCACCATGTGCGGAGTTTTGCGCGACACGTCCGCGACGAGCTCGAGCTGCTTCTCCCGGGCGCGCACCGCGAGCAGGGAGACGGTCGAGTGAACGAGCTTCGGGAGATCGAAGGGGATGGACTCGAGCCGGAGGTGCTCGCCCTCGATCTTCGAGTAGTCGAGCACGTCGTCCAGGATCGTGAGCAAAGCCTCGGAGGAGGACCGCACCAGCTCGAGGGCCCGGCGCTGCTCGGTGGTGAGCTCCGTGTCGAGGATCAGCTCCACGAACCCGAGAACGGCGTTCATCGGGGTGCGGATCTCGTGGCTCATGTTCGCGAGGAATGCCGCCCGCGCGCTCGCCGCCCGCTCGGCGAGGTCGCGCGCATCGCGGAGCGCGTTCTCGGTCTGCCGGCGCTCCGTCATGTCCTGATACACGACGACGAACCCCCCGCCCACGGCCTCCGGCACCGCGGCGGCGCGCAACGCGAGAGGGATAGAGCGGCCATCCTTGCGACGGCGTTCTACTTCCGCTCCGACGATCTCGCCTTTTCGCACGCGGGCCTCGAAGGCACGCATTTCCGGCCGTTCTGCCTCCGGCACGATGAGCTCGCTGAGATCGCGACCGACGACCTCCGCCGCCGAGTAGCCGAACAGGAGCTCAAATGCGGGGTTCACGTGCCGAACCCGCCGACCGGTGTCCAGCACTGCGATGGGGACAGGCGAGCTGGCGACGAGTGCGTCGAGATAGGCGCGCTCGCGGGCCGCCTCCCGCTCGCGCACACTGAGCAGGGCCGTCGTCCGCAGCTGCGCCGCGAGCGCCGCGTGGGCGCGGCGGTTCAGCGCCACCATGAAGCCGGCATAGACGACGACGAGAAAGATCGCCACCCACTGCGCGCGCGTCCGGCCGCTGGCGAGGATGCCGACCGACACCCCCCCGAGCGCGGTCACGAGGAAGCTCCGGAAGCTCGCCGGATCGGCGACGAGCGTGGCCGCCGCGCCGGAGACGAGCCCGCTCAAGACGACCAGGATGAGAGCGGCGTAGCGAAAGGGGACCTCTGGGAACATGGCGGCCGCACCGAGCCCCCAGGCGAGCCCGGCGGCGGCCACCGAGAAGCGCAGCGCGTGCACGATGACGGCGGGGTCGCTCGCCGTGCGGCTGCAGTGACGCAGGACCAGGGGGCGCACGGCAGCGGCCGTCAACACCGTCGCCACCCACGCGCCCAGCTGAGCGGCCGGCGCGATGCCCCAGAGGAGCACCGCCACGGCGCCGATCAATACGACGTGTGCGACAACGGCGGTGGCCTGCTCGGACAGCACGGCGTCCGCCAGCCCACGCCGCACTTCCGCGTCGACCGAGTATTCGCCGTCGGGGAGGGCCACGTTACCCGTCGACCCGAGGTTTGAGGTGCCTGTCGTAGCAGTCCGGACAGACGCCGTGGCTGAACTCGGCCTTGGACCGCCGCTCGATGTAGCGCTCGAGCGAGCCCCAGCTTCCGTCGGGCTGGCGGATGCGCTTGCAGTAGCTGCACACGGCGAGCAGCCCCTCGAGGGTCGAGAGCTCCTCGCGCATGTCCAGAATCCGGTCGGCCACGCGTAACCGGGCCCTGAGCTCGTCCGGGGCGACGGGCTTGGTGATGAAGTCGTCAACACCAGCCTCCATCGCCTCGAGGAAGCTCTCGGGGCCGCTCCGCGAGGTCTGGAGGATGAAGTACGTGTAGGCCCGGCTCGGGACGGCGCGGATCCTTCGGCACAGCTCGAGGCCGTCCATCTCGGGCATCAGCCAGTCGGCGACGACGACGCGAGGCGCCGACAGCTCCCAGGCGCCCCACGCGTCGCGCCCGTTCTCGACCTCCGTCACGTCGTGGCCCTGACCGGTGAGCACGGCGTGCAGGGTGGCGCGGGTCACGGGATCGTCCTCTGCCAGAAGAATGCGCATGATCGCCGTCCGGGGTCGCGCACCGAAGCGGGGCACAGGATGATAAACGTCGCGCCCCGTGGCAAGGGCGGCTTTGCCTGGTGCGGCTCCTTCAGGCGACATTTTGCCGCGTGAAGCGCGTCATCGCCGTTTGCGCCCTGCTCGCCGCCTGCCACCCCGGTCGCGGCCCGCGCCCCCTCCGGTTCGGCACGACCTACACCGTCCAGCAGTCGGGCGCCCTGGACGTGATCGAATCGCTGTGGACCGGGGCCCCGCTCGCGACCGTCGTGGGGCCGTCGGGGCAGATCCTGCGCTCAGCCGCGCAGGGCGACCTCGACGTCGTGATCACCCACGCGCCCGCGCTCGAAGCGCGTCTCCTCGGCGCAGAGCACGCCTCGCTCCGCTGCCCGCTGGTGGCGAGCCGGTTCGCCGTCGTCGGCCCGACCGCCGACCCCGCCCGAGTCGCGGCCGCGGCGAGCGCCGTGGAGGCGTTTCGCCGCATCGTCGCCGCCCGAGGCCCCTTCGTGTCGCGCGGCGATTCGTCGGGAACACACACGAAAGAGCTCGCCCTGTGGCGGGCCGCCGGACTGACGCCGGCGCAACCCTGGTACATTGAGTCGGGCGCCGACCAGGCGACCACGCTGCACATCGCCGACGAGCGCAACGCCTACGCGCTTGCCGACCTTCCCACCTACGCCAAGCTCGCCGGTCTCGGCCTGCGAGTGCTGTTCGCGAACGACACCGCCCTGACCAACCCCTACACCCTGTACGTCGTACGGGCTCCTGACCCGCACGCCGCAGCGCTACCGTTCGCCCGCTGGGTCCGAACCAGGGCTCGCGCCCGCATCGCGGCGCTCCACCTCCCCGACGGCACGCCGGCGTTCGCGATGCGCGCCGGTGAGTGTGCCTCTTCATGGTAAGCGGTGAGCGGTGAGCGGTTCCGCCCAGGGCGCATCGGAACTCCGCCCTCGCCCATCAGGTACCGCTCACCGCTCACCGCTTACGGGGTCACGGAGCCACGCTGAGCTGGCGGCTGCCAGGCGGCACGTCCGCGAAGGTCGCATCCGCCACGTCCAGGATCGTTCCGGTGTACGCGCTCGCCCGGTCCTTGTCGGGGACGCCAATGCTGAGCAGGACCCCGTTCGACAGATTGCCCGTGACGATGGCGCGCCACTGAATGCGGGATTGCCGCTGCACGAATACGCGATAGCTCGAGCCGGGCGCCGCCTGTACGGTGTCGATCCGCGCGCTCGTGTCCGTCCCCGCGATTTGCAGCAGCATCGCCCGATCGCTCGACCCCGCGTTGGCAAGCCGCACGGAGAGAGTGCCCGCGGTTGGACCGGTGGGCCCTTCGGCACAATGGAGCGCCCCGAGTGTGACCGCGAGGACGAGCGCCGCCCCCCACCGCGCCCGCCCCCTCATGGCCGCCTCCGTTCCAATTGCATCACCGCACCGGTGGCGGCGACGTTTCCCGTGCGCTCGAGCCAGCGCAGCACGTCGCCTAAGTCGAATCCGCCGTTAGCGTTGCCCTGTAGATCGAGGTAGCGCCGCTGGTTGTCTCCGGCTGCGGCCGGTCCCTGGAACGCGACGTTCAGCACCTGCTGCAGGGTAAGCGTCGGCTCCGCGATCTGCAGCGTCATCGTGCGGCGCGTGGTGTCCGCCCCGTCGGTCAGGCTCACACGGAACGTGTGCCTTCCCGTGTCGGCCGGCGCGCCGCTCAGCACGCCCGCGGGGGAGAGGGCGGTGCCGGGAGGCGCCGCACCCGAGTCGACGGCCCAGGTGTAGGACCCGCGGCCGCAGGCGGCGCTCAGCACTGTAGAGTAGGAGTAGCCCCACTGCCCGGTGGGCAGCTGCGGCGTTGTGGTCACCGTGAGCGCGCCCGCTTCGGCGGCGAGCACAAAGCGCATCGCGCCGTTCGGCGGGACCTGACTGATGGTATCGATTCTGAACCCCGAGCACGCTCCCGTGTTGAGGGTGTCACTCGGCGTCGTGGAGAACGCCAACGTCGTGTTCCCCATGATCCCCGGATAGGGATCGCCCGCGTCGCCCCGATCCGCGCAGCCGGCCGCCGGCGGAGTGCAGCTGGTGACGTTCGGGTTTGCGTCGAGGTTGCCACGGCCATCCGCCTGCAACACTGCGAGCCCGTGGATCGGGCCCGCGTTGACGCTGTTATCCTGATCGAAGCCGTGCAGGGCGATCTGCTCGGAATCGACGTGGTAGACGAGCAGGCCTCCGTTGCAGGGCGAGGGATTCGGCTGCTGGTACCAGACCTGACAGGCGTTCCGGATCAGCGCCGAGTCGGCCAGTACTGGTTCGCGGTTCTCGAGCAGAAAATACTCCCCGCGGGGGTTCGCTCCGGACGGACGCACCAGGAAGGCGGTGTCCGACGTCGGCGCGGGGCCGAACACATATGCGCCCGCGGTGGGGAGTGGCGCCACAGTCACCCAGCCCAGCTGGCTCAGCGACCACGCGTCCATGCGCGCCGGGCTGGCCGGGGAGGAGTAGTTCCCCGCTCCCATCAGGCTCCAGCGCCCGATCCCCTCCGTATTACCGCCCGTGTCATAGAGGTCGGGGAGTCCGAAGGCGTGGCCGGTCTCGTGGGCGACGGTGCCGATCGGCATGATCTGGGTCGTGTCACAGGAGACCTCCCCGCCGACGCCGCTCTGGATGATGTAGTCCACCACCTTCAGATTGCCGCCGGCGGGGGCCGGTGAGTGCGTCACGAACGGTGGGTTCAGCGTCGCGCGATGCGCCCAGATATGATTGTTGGTGGACGCGGAGGCACCGCTCGGCGCGCCGCCACAGGCGCCGTCTTTCGCGGGTTGAACGAATACGACAAGGTCGAGGGTGTCGCCGTGAGACGTGAACGCGGCCCAATTGACAACGCTGTCGGCACGCCGCAGCGCCTCGATGAGGCCGGTCTGCATTCGTGTGAACGCGGGGTCGCTCCAGATACCGTTGCAGTTGCTGACCATGAACGGGTTCTTCTGCCTGCAGGTGGAGCTCGTGCCGCCCGTGTAGAAGACTTCGCTCGAATCGAGCGTGAAGAATCCGAAGCCCTGCCCCTGGATGCTCTGCAGCGGCGGGCCGCCGCTGATTCTCGACATCTCCTCGTAATAGGTGCGCACCGTATAGGGCCGCCCGAACGGCGGCACGGATGCAAACAGGACCCCGTTGTACGCGGACGTGTCGCCGACGAGCGCGCCGGCTTGCGTGTCCTTGAACTTGAAAAGGATCAGCGGTTCACGGAGCGTTCCCGAGACCGCGGTTGCAGCTGGCGAGGGCCCGAGTACGGCCGCGTTGAGGACCTCAAAGCGACCCGCCGCCAGCAGTCGGGCGCGGTTCAGCCGCACCTGGCGTGCACGGGCCCGCCACACGCCGTTCGGGCTGAAGTCGAGGCCCGGGACCTCCCACGGTACGTGCCGCCGGTTCTCCTGGGCTTGCACCGCCCGCGGCGCGCACGTCGCCACGACGAGACCCACGACGAGCAGGTTGCGGTGAGGAGTCACGCGATGCCTTCCGGGTTGAAGAGACGGGTGGCGAGATCAGGCACACTGTAGCCTACTCGAGGGCTCGAGTCGAAGCTGTGGGCTCCCTCACACGCCGCCACGCCAGCAGCACCCCCGCGCCCATGAACGCGATCACGCCGCCCCACACCTTCGCTTCGAACGCCGCGGGGCTTGCGACGTCCGCCCCCGGAACGAAGGCGAGCGCGATGGACAGGAGCACGGCGCCGAGACCCACCCATCCCGCCGCGACGCTGAGCGGCGTCCGTCGCCGCTGGAGGCGGAGGTAGGCGCCGAACATGTAGAGATAAGGAATGAAGAACAGGACGATCGTCGTGTCCACGAGCGCCAGGTACGCATCCCGCACGGTCGACCCCACGAGCCCGGCCAGGATGAACAGCGTCGCGACGCCGCCCTGGACGAGCAGGGCGACGTGCGGTGTCTGCCAGCGCGGATGCACTCTCCCGAACGCGGCCGGGAGCACCCGGTCCACACCCGCCACGAAAGGGATCCGCGCGGTGCCGGCGATCCAGGCGCCGACGCCGCC
>DATDFP010000293.1:0-6541 GCA_036522535.1 Gemmatimonadales bacterium | reverse complement strand
CTGGGTGACGGCCGAGGGGGCAGGGAAGGGAAAAAGAGACGTGGATCAGGAGCTCGTCCGCCTGGCGGTGCACGGCACGTTGCACGTGTTGGGGTACGACCACCCTGCCGGACCGGGCAGGACCCGTTCCGCCATGTGGCGCCGCCAGGAGCGCTACGTCGGGCGGCTCGCGAACGGCGGCCGCTGATGGAGACACTGACGGCGCTCCTGTGGGTCCGCCTGGCCGTGCCCCTCGCTCCGACCCTGGTGGCGGGCCTGATGGCGCTGGTCGAGGAGGCCGCCGTCGGCGAAGCGTTGCACACGCTCGGCGACGCGCCACCGGCGAGCGCCGTCGGGCGGGTTCCCCCACATCGTGCCGTTTACGTCGCGCGCCTCGCCCTGCTCGTCGTGGGCGCCGTCGCGGCCGCGTTCATGCTGCGCTGGTGGGAGCAGTCGTGGCTGGTCGGGCTCGCCGATCTGGCGATCGCCGTCGCGCTCCTCTTCGTCGTCGGCGACGCGGCGCCACGCGCGCTGGCCGCGGTCGCGCCGCAGCTCGCCTCCGAGGCGTTGCCCCTCGCGCGGCGCGTGCTCACGCCATTCGCGCCGTTGCTGTGGTTGCTGAGCTGGGTGGACAGGGGCCTCCACACCCTCATCTCCACCCGGCGGCCGCTCGAGCCCGACCTGGGCGCCGCCCAGCGCGACATGCTGCTCGGCGTCTTCACCCTCGCCGACACCACCGTGGACGAGGTCATGACGCCGCGCCTCGACATGGCCGCCGTGGACATCGCGGCCACGACCGATGAGGTGGTCGAGGCGTTCCGCCAGACCGAGCACAGGCGCCTCCCCGTCTATGACGGGACGCCCGACAACATCGTGGGCGTCATCTTCGCGAAGGATCTCGTTCCCCTGGTGATGGGCGTCGCCGAGTCGAACGGCGCCCAGCGCTGGCAGCACCTCGTCAAGCCTGCCGCCTATGTTCCCGAGGCCAAGACCCTGGACAGCCAGCTGCGCGATTTCCAGCGCGGGCCGTCCCATCTCGCCATCGTCGTGGACGAGTTCGGCGGCACCTCCGGACTCATCACGCTCCACGACATCCTCGAGGAGATCGTCGGCGAGATCAAGGACGAGCACCGCGTCGCGATGCCGCCCGCAATCCGCCAGGAAGGCGACCGCTACGTCGTGGACGGGCGGGTCAGCCTGGACGAGCTGTCCCATGCGCTGGGACGCGCCTTCGAGCATCCGGAAGTCTCCACCGTCGGCGGGTTGATCTACTCGGTGCTGGGGCGCGTGCCGCGCACCGGGGAAGAGCTGACGCTCGACGGGTTCTCGGTAGTGGTCGAGCGCGTGGACCGTCGCCGCGTCACCCGCGTCCGGTTCCAGAGACAGTGACCAGCTCACTCGCCCTCCTCGTCCTCGGCCTGGTCGTCGCCGGCACCTCGGCGGCCGTGGGCGTCGCCGCGGCCGCCGTGAGCCAGCTCGAGCTGACGCGCTGGGTGTCCTACAAGCTCCGCGGCGCGAGCGGTGCGGCGCAGGTGTTGGAGAACCCCGGCCGCGTGCTCGCGGTCGCCAACACCCTCACCACCCTCGGGATCATCGCCGCGGCGAGCGCGATGCCCGCGCTCCTCGCCCAAACCACGACCACGTTCCTGGGCGTATTCACCGCCGCGGTGGGCGTGCCGTTGTTCATCAGCGCGGCCTACCTGGTCCCGCGGGTGGTGGGCCGGCGCTGGGCCGAGCCGATCGTGGCCCGCGCGCTCCCGTGGCTCGAGCGCCTGGCGTGGCCGCTCGCGCCGTTCATCCCCTGGCGCGATCCGTCGAAGCGCACCGCGCTCGCCACGGTGCTCACGAACGCCGACACCGGCGCGCTCGCGTCCGCGGACGAAATGGCGATCGTCTCGGGCGTGCTCGCGTTCGCCGACCGCCCGGTCCGGGAGCTGATGACTCCCCGCACCGCGATCGTCGCCATCCCCGAGGGCCTGCTCGCGGCCGAAGCGGCGCACGTGAGCATGCAGTCGCGCTACAGCCGGTATCCGGTGTACAGGGGCTCGCCCGACGAGGTGGTGGGCATCGCCCACGCCTTCGACCTCCTCAAGCTCCAGCCCGAAGATCCTGTCCCCGTCCACCCCGCGCTCGCGGTTCCCGGGACCACGCGGGCGGCGGACGTCATGCTCGAGATGCAGAGGGGACGGAGCCACCTCGCGGTCGTGCTCGACGAGTACGGCGGGACGGCGGGGCTTTTCACGTTCGAGGACCTGCTGCGCGACCTGGTGTCGGAAATCTTCGAGTCCGCGCCCGCCCCGGTTCCACCCGGCGCCGAAGCGCCGCTCCGAGTGGCCGAGCTCGAAGGGAGCGCGCCGGCGAGCCGCCTCGAAGAGGTGTTCGGGATCATCCTGGGGACGCGGGGGCCGGAAACCGTCGGCGGCCTGCTGGTGCAGGTGCTGGGTCGGATTCCCAAGCCGGGCGAGCGTTTCCTGCTCAAGGGCCTCGAGTTCGACATCCTCGCCGCCACCGCCACGCGGGTCGAGCGCGTGGCCGTTCGCCCCGGCACGGTGCGTACGATCTCGCTCGATCGGCCGGAGGAGCGCCCGTGAGCGCGCGACGCCGTTTGTGGCGCTACTTCTTCACGGGCGTCGTGGTGCTGGCGCCGGTCGGCGCGACCGTGGCGATCCTCGTCTGGCTGTTCAATACGCTCGACGCGATCCTCGGCACGCCGCTCGAACGCGTGATCGGGATGCACGTTCCCGGGCTGGGCCTGGTGCTGCTCGTGCTGGCGATCCTCGGCATCGGGTGGTTCGCCACGTACGCCGTCGGTCGCCAGCTGATCGCCTGGTGGAATAACACGCTCGCGAGGTTCCCCATCGCCGGGCGGATCTACAACACGACCAGCCAGATCGTGCAGGCCGTGCTGGGCGGCGGGCGCCGCGTGTTTCTGCGCACCGTGCTCGTCGAATTCCCTACGCCCGGGAGTTACGCCATCGGCTGGGTGACGGCCGAGCAGAACCCGGCCGCGGAAGCGGTGGTCGGCGAGCCGTGCGTCAACGTGTTCGTGGCCACCACGCCAAACCCGACGTCCGGCTACCTGCTGATCGTGCCCCGGGCTCGCACGCGTCCCGTGGACCTGACGATCGAGGAGGGCATGAAACTCGTGATCTCCGCGGGCGCCCTCCTCCCGAGCGACGGCCCGCCCAGGGAAGGGCTCGACCTATCGAGCCTCCTCGCGAAGACGGGCTCGTGAGGCGCGCGGGACCCCGGTTATTCTTAATGTGCAGACATCAGACGTCAGACGTCAGACATCAGACAGACGTCAGATGTCAGTCTCGAGTTCTCTGACGTCTGATGTCTGACGTCTGACGTTCACGTCTCAAGGACCACCGGATGCGACTGGAGGCGATCCTCGAGGGGCTCGAGAGGCGGGAGCCGGCGGCGCTGGCCCGTGCCATCACCCTGGTCGAGAATCAGCGCGATGGGTTCGAGCGTGTCCTGTCCCACGTGCACGGCCGGTTGCGTCGCGGCGGGACCAGGCGCATCGGGATCACCGGGCCCCCGGGGGCCGGGAAGAGCACGCTCACCGAGCGCCTGATCCAGCTGTTTCGGTCGCAAGAGCTCCGGGTGGGAGTCGTGGCGGTCGATCCCACCAGCCCGTTCACCGGCGGCGCACTGCTCGGAGACCGGATCCGGATGGAGGCCGCCAGCCTCGACCCGAACGTGTTCATCCGGTCGATGGCGACCCGGGGGGCGCGCGGCGGCCTCGCCACCACGACCGAAGAGGTGACGGACCTGCTCGAAGCCTTCGGGTTCGACCGCATTCTGCTCGAGACGGTCGGGGTCGGACAGACGGAGCTGGACGTCGCGCGCACGGCCGAGACGACCGTGCTCGTGCTCGTGCCCGAATCGGGCGATGGCATCCAGACCCTCAAGGCCGGCGTCATGGAGATCGCCGACATCTACGTGATCAACAAGAGCGACCGTCCGGGAGCCGACAAGCTGCGTCAGGAGATCGAGGTGATGCTGGGGATCAGGCACGGGAACGCATTCCGGCACGTGGCGCCCCATCACGCCCCCCGCTCCCGTCCGCCCGTCCGCTCTGGGGAGGGGTGGGATCCACCGGTGATCGGAACAGTTGCAACGCGGGGGGAAGGGGTGGCGGAGCTCGGGCAGGCCATCGATCGCCACTACGCCCACCTCGAGGCCGGCGGCCTCCTCGTCGAGCGGCGCCGGCGCCAGCTGGCGCAACGAACCCGCGCGGTGCTGGAGCGTGCGGTGCAACGCTGGATCTCGGAGGCGACGCGTGCGGAGGAGCTGCTGCAGCGCCGCCTCGACGACGTGGCGGACGGCCGCAGGAGCCCCTACGACGTGGCCGCCGAGATCCTGGACCAGGTGAAAACGGGAGCGCTCGGATGAGCGAAATCGACAACCACCCGGTGTACGGGCCGGCAGACCTGGCCGGGTTCGACCCGGAGCGACAGTTGGGCGCCCCGGGCGCGTTTCCCTTCACCCGCGGCGTCCACCCGACGATGTACCGGGGCAGGCTCTGGACGATGCGTCAGTTCGCGGGGTTCGGCACGGCAGAGGACACGAACCGGCGCTACAAGTTTCTCCTCGATCACGGTCAGACCGGTCTGTCGGTCGCCTTCGACTTCCCTACCCTCATGGGGTACGACTCGGACCACGCGCGCGCCGAAGGGGAAGTGGGGAAATGCGGCGTGGCGATCTCCTCGCTCCAGGACATGGAGGATCTGTTCCGCGGCATCCCGCTCGACCAGGTCTCGACCTCCATGACGATCAACGGCCCGGCCGCGATGCTGTTCTGCTTTTACGTGGCCGCGGCGGAGCGGCAGGGGGTGCCCAGCCACAGGCTGCGGGGCACGGTGCAGAACGACATCCTCAAGGAGTACATGGCCCAGCACGCGTGGGTCTACCCCGTGGAGCCGGCGCTCAAGGTCATCGTCGACATGTTCGAGTGGTGCGCCGAGCACGCGCCGCTCTGGAACACGATCTCGATCTCGGGCTATCACATCCGGGAAGCCGGCGCGACCGCGGCGCAGGAGCTCGCTTTCACCCTGGCGAACGGCTTCACGTACGTGGATCGGGCCGTCGCGCGCGGGCTCGACGTGGACCGGTTCGCGCCGCGGCTCTCGTTCTTCTGGGACGTGCACAACGATTTCTTCGAGGAGATCGCGAAGCTGCGCGCCGCGCGGCGCATCTGGGCCCGCCACATGAGGGAGCGCTTCCCGGGGGCGAACCCGCGCTCCTGGATGATGCGGTTCCATTGCCAGACCGCGGGGGTCACGCTCACGGCGCAGCAGCCGATGAACAACGTCGTGCGGGTCGCCTACCAGGCGCTCGCGGCGGTGCTGGGTGGAACGCAGTCGCTGCACACCAACTCCCTCGACGAGACGCTCGCGCTCCCCACGGAGGAGGCGGCGCGGCTCGCGCTGCGCACCCAGCAGATCATCGCCCACGAGACGGGCGTGGCCGACGTGATCGATCCGCTGGGGGGGTCCTACTACCTCGAATCTCTCACGGACCAGCTCGAGCGCGAGGCGGAGGCGCTGTTCGCGGAGATCCAGTCGATCGGGGGCGTGGTGAAGGGGATCGAGGACGGTTGGTTCCAGCGTCAGATCGCCCGCTCCGCCGAGCGATTCCAACGTGAGACGGAGGAGGGGAAGCGGATCATCGTGGGCGTGAACGAGTTCACCAGCGAGGACGACCATCCGGTGGAGATTCTCAAGATCGCGAATGACGCGGAGCAAGATCAGCGCCGCCGCCTCGCGCGGCTTCGGGCGGAACGCGACGCGGGTCTCGTCCAGGAGAAGCTGGAGGCGCTGCGCCAGGCGGCGCTGCGCGACCGGAACGTGATCGGGCCGATGCTCGACTGCGCCCGGGCCCATTGCACCCTGTACGAGATCCGGCACGCGCTGGAGAGCGTGTACGGCGCGTACCGCGAGCCCGTGTTCTTTTGATCATGACCGCGCTCCCCGTCGTTCCATCCGTGCGCGCCGTGCGTGACGTCGTCCGGCGGCTCGCCGCGATCGTGCCCGGGTCCCACCGGGTGGTGTCGTGTTATCTGAAGCTCGAGCCGCGCGACAAGACGCGTGGGAAGTACCTGATCAAGATGAAGAACCGCATCCGCGAGGCGCTCGGGCTGCTCGAAGGCCAGGCGCTGGAACGCGCGGTGCGCGACGCCGTCGCAGCGGATCTGGAGCGGGTGCGGCGCTACTTCGAGGAGCCCGGTCGGCTGCCGCCGTCGCGCGGCATCGCCATCTTCGCCTGCCAGCCGCTTGGGCTGTTCGAGGCCCTCGCCCTGCCCCACGTACACCGCTCACGCCTGCGCGTGGACGCGACGCCGCTGATCCGCGAGCTCGTCGCGCTCGAGCAGGAGTTCGGAACCATTCTCGTCGCGGCGTGCGATCGCACCGGGGCGCGCTTCTTCGAGGTGACCGCGTTCGACGTCGCCGAGCTGCCGGGCCTCATGGCCGAGGCGACCCGCCCCGGGAAATTCCACGGCGAGCGGCAGGCGAAGAAGGGCACCGTGCTGGCCGGCGGGTACGGCGAGCACAAC
>DATDFP010000292.1:0-18351 GCA_036522535.1 Gemmatimonadales bacterium | reverse complement strand
CCCGAGAACGCGAGAGCCCAGCGCGCGACCGTCGCGAGCAGGTAGCGACGCGGCGCCGGCGTGGCGCGGGACGAGCTGCCGGCTCCGGGGCTGGCGGCCATGGCGTTGGACGCTCCTGGCGTTGGAGAGGTCGTTGATGGTGAGAAGCTGCGCCGTGCCGGGAAAAGACTCAATCCCCCGTAGGAAACGCCGAGGGCGAAACGCGGAACGCGGAACAGGCCGGCCGCAACTTCGCGGCGATGCGCGCTCGGCATCCGGGCGGCCCGTAGACGATCAGTCGGCGGCCGCCATGAGCGGCGCTTCTCGAATCGGCGCCGGCGCGAGCCTCGGAGCGAGCAGGTGGATGATGCACCAGGCCGTGATGTAGGCGAGGCCACAGACGACGAAGATCGGCGTGTAGTCGTTGCCGTTGGCCTCGAGAATCCGTCCGGTGACCCGCTGGAACAGCACGCCGCCCATGGCGCCCGCGAAGGCGCCGATTCCCACCACGGACCCCACCGCCGCCCGCGGAAACATGTCGCTCGCCAGCGTATAGACGTTGGCGGACCAGGCTTGGTGCGCCGCCGCCGCGACGCTCACGATCGCCACCGCCGCCCACATGCTCCCCGCGAGCGGGGCGAACACCGTCGGCACGATCAGGAGCGCCATCGCGAGCATCGCCGTCTTGCGCGCCCGGTTCACCGTCCAGCCGCGCTTGATCAGCGCGCTCGAGAGCCAGCCGCCGCCGACCGAGCCGACGTCGGCCACGAGATACACGACGATAAGCGGCGGCGCCAACTGCGCCAGCCGGATGGCGTACTTCGTGTCCAGGAATTTCGGGAGCCAGTACAGGTAGAACCACCAGATGGGATCGGCCAGGAGCTTCCCCACCGCGAACGCCCAGGTCTGCCGCAAGCCGAGCAGGCGAAACCACGACACGGCGACCTCGGCCGCCTCGTCCCGGTCGCTCCGGATGTGCGCCAGCTCGCCCGGCGACACGCGGGGATGCCTCTCCGGACTGGCGTACAGGGCGAGCCACAGCACGAGCCACAGGAAGCCCAGGGATCCCGTGGCGATGAACGCCCACTGCCAACCCCAGGTCAGGGCGATCCATGGAACGACGAGCGGCGTGACGATGGCGCCCGTGTTGGTGCCGGCGTTGAAAATCCCGGTGGCGAGCGCCCGCTCGCGCTTCGGAAACCACTCGGCCACGGTCTTGATCGCGCCCGGGAAATTGGCCGACTCGCCCAGCCCGAGCAGGGCGCGGGCGGCCGAGAACCCCGCCGCGGTGCGGGCGAAAGCGTGGCCGATCGCCGCGACGCTCCACGCCACGATCGCGACCGCGAAGCCGCGGCGCACTCCGACGCGGTCGAGCAGCCGACCCGCGGCGAGGAAGCCGAACGCGTACACGAGGCTGAACCAGGAGACCACATCGCCGTAATCGGACTCCGACCAGTGCAACTCCCGCTGCAGGGTCGGCGCGAGGATGCCGAGCACCTGGCGGTCCACGTAGTTGATGGTGGTGACCACGAACAAGAGCGCGCACACCGTCCAGCGAAATCCGATGCGCGGCCGGCTCATCGCGTCAAACCCTCCCACAGGCCGTACAGGTACATCGCCCCGAGCGCCCGGTCGTAGAGCCCGTACCCGGGGCGTCCCGTCTCGCCCCAGATCATGCGGCCGTGATCGGGGCGCATCGGGCCCGCGAACCCGACGTCGCGCAGCGCGCGCAGCACCGCGAGCATGTCCACGCTGCCGCACGCCGACGGGTGCGGCGTCTCGTGGAACGCCCGCTCGCCCGTGACGCGCACGTTGCGGCAGTGGGCGAAATGAATACGGTCCATCGCGCCGAGGCGGCGCGCCATCGCGGGGAGGTCGTTCGCGGGGAGCGCGCCGAGCGAGCCGGTGCAGAAGGTTACGCCGTTCGCCGGGCTGTCCACGAGCCCCACGAGGCGTTCGAGGGCGGCCGCGTCGGTGACGATGCGAGGCAGCCCGAAGATCGGCCACGGTGGATCGTCGGGGTGGATCGCCAGGCGTACACCGGCCTGCTCGGCGACCGGCACGACCCGCTCGAGGAAGTATGCGAGATTCTCCCAGAGCCGCTCCGCGTCCACGTCACGATAGGCCGCGAGCAGCGCGCCGAGCTCGCCGGCGGAATACGCGGTGGCCCAGCCGGGGAGGTCGCCTGTGCCGCGCGACAGATCGATGGCGGCGAGCGCGTCGTCGTCGTAGGCGAGCGCCGTCGACCCGTCCGGCAGGCGGCGCGCGAGATCGGTGCGCATCCAGTCGAACACGGGCATGAAGTTGTAGCACAGCACCGGCACGCCGACCTCGCCCATGGCGCACACGCTCTCGCAATAGTGATCGATGAGGCGATCGCGGCCGGGCCGGCCCAGCTTGATGTCCTCGTGCACCGGGATACTCTCGACCACGGCGAGCCGCAACCCCGCGTCTTCGACCTGCGCCTTCAGCCGGCCCAGGGCGTCGCGACTCCAGGGCGCGCCGACCGGGACGTCGTACAGGGCGCTCACCACGCCCGCGACGCCCGGGATCTGGCTGATGTGCGCCAGCGGGATCGGGTCCGCCGGACCGAACCAGCGGAACGTCAGCATCATGATTGAAGCAGCCGCTCGACCTCCGCGGCGCTCACCCGGCAAAAGTCGCCGGGGACGGTCAACTTCAAAGCGCCCGCCGCGACGGCGAACTCCAGCGCCTCGGGCGTCGCCCGGCGGTTCACCATCGCGGCGATCAGGCCTGCGGCGAAGCCGTCTCCCCCGCCGACCCGGTCCACCACGCGCACCACGTGCCGCCGGCTTCGCAGCAGGGAGCCGGTCGCCGCGTCGTAGATGACGGCGCTCCAGCCGTGCTCCCTCGCGCCGAGGACCTCCCGGCTGGTGAGCGCGACGACGCGACAGCCGCAAGAATCGACGATGCGCCGCGCGACCTCACACTCGTTCTCGGCGGCGACCCCGAGCATCGCGTGCACCGCCGCCGGATTGCCGATGAGCACGTCCACTCCCTGCGCGAGCGGCTCGATCACCGGCCGGGGATCCCGGCCACGCCACAGCGCCTCGCGGTAGTTGAGATCGAGGCTCACCGGCGTGCCCTGCGCGCGCGCGCAGGCCACGGCATCCCCCAGAGCCGCCGCAGGCCCCTCGCCCAGCGCCGGCGTGATCCCGGAGGCATGAAAGTGCCCGGCGCCCGCCAGCACGGCGGACCAGTCGAGCGACGCCGGGTCGAGCCGCGCGAACGCCGAGCCGGCGCGGTCGTAGACCACCCGCATCGTTCGGAGATCGTGGCCCGGCTCGACGAAGTACAGGCCCATGCGCTCGCCGCCGCGCTGGATCCATTCGGTCCCGACTCCCTCCTGACGCAGCGCGGCGATCCCGGCGTCGCCGATGGGGTTCGCCGGCACCCGCGTGACGTAGTCGCATCGCACGCCGAGGTGGCTCAGGCCGACCGCGACGTTCGCCTCCGCCCCGCCCCAGAACGTGAGCAGCTCGGGTGAGGCGAGCAGTCGCTCTTCGCCGGGAGGGCTGAGCCGCAGGAGCAGCTCACCGAACGTCACCACGCGCAGGGCGCCGGCGCGGGTCACGCCGGATCTCCGCGGACCGTCTGCCGCGCCTCCGCCACGTGCCGGACGAGCGCGCGGGCGCGCTTCGTCAGCTCGGCGCCCGACTCGCTTCCGAGCAGGGCGGCCGAGAGGAGGGCGCCGCCCACGCTTACCGCCGCCGCCCCGGCGCGAATCCACTCGCCCGCGTTCTCGAGCGACACCCCTCCCGAAGGGACGAGTCGCAGGAACGGCATCGGGGCAAGGATGTCCCGCACGTATCCGGGGCCCACGGCCGCGGCGGGAAAGACCTTCACGAGGGACGCTCCCGCACGCCACGCAGCGAGGATCTCGGTCGGGGTGAAGGCGCCGGGCATGCAGGGGATGTCGCGGTCGCGACACGCGCGGATCACGGCCGGATCGAGCGTGGGACTCACCACAAAGCGCGCGCCGGCGGCGATGACGTCTCGAGCCGAGGCCTCGTCGAGCACCGTCCCCGCGCCGATGAGGCAGCCCGCGAGGCCGGCGTCCGCCGCGAGGGCGCGAATCGTCTCGACCGCACCGGGCGTCGTGAGTGTGATCTCCACCCCGCCCACACCACCCGCCGCGAGCGCCCGGGCGGCTGCGGAGAGGGGAACCGCCTCACGCGCGCGAACGACCGCGATCACGCCGCTCGCAAGCAACGCGTCCAACCCCGGCAGCGTCGCCATCGCGTCGGTCATCGTGCGCCCCGGCCGGAAGCGGCGCGCTCGGGAGTCTCGCCCAACGTCTCGAGCGCTGCATCCACGCCGTCACGCTCCAGCAGCAAGAGCCATCGCGTTGTCGCCTCCAGGAACCCCGGCAGGTCGGCGAGATTCACGCCCCACAGCTCCGCATCGGCCAGCGCGCCGGCGACTAACCGCTCGAGCGTGCTTGCAAGGACGGGGCCAGCGACGGGATCGGGCGCGACGCCCTGCCAATGACGGGCGATCAGCGGGAGATCGACGTCCGCCGCCGCATTGGAACGGGCCCAGCGCAGGTAGGCCGCGAAGCCGAGGGCGAGCCCTTGGGGCGCGCGTCCCCGCTTCAGCCCAAAGCGGACGATCGACGGCACGACGCGGAGCCGGAGCTTGGCGGTTTGGTTCGTTGCGATCACGCGCCACTCGTGGTCGAGCCAGGGGTTACGGAACCGATCCAACACGGTCAGCGCGAACGCCTCCGCCGCCTCCGGCGAGAGGTCCGTCGCGGGCACGATCTCCTCGAACAGGACGTGGCGCAGGAAGGCGCCGAGTCGCGGATGCTCGGCCGCCTCGCGGACGGTGCGCACTCCCGCGAGGAGCGCGAGCGGCGCCGTCACGCTGTGCGCCCCGTTCAGGAGGCGCAGCTTGCGCTCCCGGTAGAAGGTGATGTCGGGGGCGAAGATCACGGAGTCAAGGGTAACGTCGATCGCAAACGCGGCGCGTAGCGCCTCCGGGTCGGCTTCGATCGCCCAGAGGCAGTGCGGCTCGGTCACCGTGATGAGCGGGTCGGTGTAACCGAGGCGTTGCTCGAGCGGCGCGCGGGTGTCCGGCGCCGGCGTGCCCGTCGTGATCCGGTCCACGAGCGAGGAGCAGAACCGGACGCGCCGGGCGAGCCACTCGCGGAATTCGGGCCCTCGCTCCAGCCGGTCCGCAAGGCGGCCGACCATCGTCGCGAGGCGCGGCCCGTTGGCATCCACGAGCTCGGTCGGGATCACGAAGAGGGGCGGGCCGTCGGTGAGCCGCTCGAAGCGCGTGTACAGGAGGTCCGTCAGTTGGGGGGGAAATCCCGCGTCCGGCCGGAAGCCCGCTTCCGTCACGTTGCTGACGATCGTCTGCAGCTCGGGCCGCGCAACCACCTCGCGCACCGCGGGCCACTCCGCATCCGCGACGAGCGCGCGCGAGATCGAGCCCACGAGGCGCGTCCGCTCGACGGGCACTCCATCCTCGAGTCCACGCTCGACCAAGGTGAACAAGCCGTCCTGGGCGTTGATGACGTTCGCCCGGCCCCGCGGCGTGCTTTGCACGACCACGATGCGTCCCTCGAACGCACCGGCGCGATTCGCCTCGTCCACGCACGCCGCACACACGGCGCGGAGCAGCATCCCGGTTCCGAACTGAAGCACCCGCTCCGGAAGCTCCGTCCGGGGGTAGGCGCTCCGCGGCCAGTGCTCGCCGCTCAGCCGAGGGAGGTCTGGCATGGTCGATAACCTGCGGGCCGTTTCCTGCGGGCGCAACGCGGCCGCGCCGTCCTAGTTACCTTCGCGCGACCGGCACGCTAGGTTTGTTCGAGATGTCCACGAGCGCGACCCACGCCGCGCGTGAACCGCGCGACTCCGTCGTCGTCCGGTTCGCGGGTGACTCGGGCGACGGGATGCAGGTGACGGGCGGCCGTTTCATGGTCGAGACGGCGCTCGCCGGCAACGACCTCACGACCTTCCCCGACTACCCGGCCGAGATCCGCGCCCCCGCGGGCACGACCTACGGCGTCTCGGCGTTCCAGATTCATTTCGGCGCCGTGCACGTAATGACGGCCGGCGACGAGGTGGACGTGCTCGTCGCGATGAATCCCGCGGCGCTCAAAGTCGATCTGAAGGACCTGCGAATTGGCGGTACCGTGGTCGTGGACACGGGCGCCTTCTCGGAGCGGAACCTCGCCAAGGCGGGGTTCACGACCAACCCGCTCGACGACGGGTCGCTCGCGCCCTACCAGGTGCTCAAGCTCGACATCACGAAGCAGACGCTCGATGCCGTCAAGGGCTTCGGGCTCCACACCCGCGAGGCGCATCGCTGTCGCAACATGTGGGCGCTCGGGCTGATGCTGTGGATGTACGGGCGCGACCGCCAGGTCACGCTCGACTGGCTGAAGAAAAAGTTCGCCGACCGGCCCGAGATCGCACAGGCCAACGTGGCGGCGCTGAACGCGGGCCACGCCTTCGGGGAGACGGCCGAGATGTCGGAGTACGGCCCCGGGTACGTGGTTCGGCCGACGGCCGTCACGCCGGGCGTCTACCGCACCGTGAGCGGCACGGAAGCGCTCGCCTGGGGACTGCTCGCCGGAAAACGGGCTGCGGGGCTCGAGAGGATGATCTTCGCGGGCTACCCCATCACGCCGGCCTCCCTGCTGCTGCACACGCTCGCCGACCTCAAGCGGTACGGGGTGATCACGTTCCAGGCTGAGGACGAGATCGCCGCCATCGGCGCCGCGATCGGCGCGGCGTACGCCGGCGCGCTCGGCGTGACGTCGACGTCCGGCCCCGGCATGGCGCTCAAGACCGAGATGCTCGGCCTCGCCATCGCGACCGAACTGCCGCTCGTCGTCGTGAACTCCCAGCGGGGAGGCCCCTCGACCGGAATGCCGACCAAGGCCGAGCAGTCCGACCTGTTCCAGGCGGTCCACGGTCGGAACGCGGATGCGCCCCTCGCCGTGCTGGCCGCGGCGACGGCCAGCGACTGCTTCGACGTCGCGATCGAAGCGGTCCGCATCGCGACGAAGTACATGACGCCCGTGGTCCTCCTCTCGGACGCGTTCCTCGCTCACGCCGCCGAGCCGTGGCGCATCCCCGACGTAGACAAGCTGCCGCGCTTCCCGGTCCGGTTTCGCACCGACCCCGCCGGGTTCCATCCCTTCCTCCGGGAGCCGGAGACTCTCGCGCGGCCCTGGGTGCGGCCCGGGACGCCCGGGCTCGAGCACCGGATCGGCGGGCTCGAGAAGGACTACGACACCGGCCACATCTCGTACGACCCCGAGAACCACGCGCGCATGACCCGGGCGCGTGCGGCGAAGATCGCCGGGATCGCGAACGACATCCCGCTCCAGACCGTGGCGCTGGGCGACGACCACGGCGCCCTCGCGGTCGTGGGCTGGGGCTCCACTTACGGTGCGCTCCACCAGGGCGTGCGCCGCGCCCGGGAGGAGGGGATAGACGCGGCGCACATTCACCTCCGCTACCTGAATCCGTTCCCGGCCAACCTGGGCGAGCTGCTCCGGCGGTTCGACCGCATCCTCGTGCCGGAGATGAACAACGGGCAGCTCGTCAGCCTGCTGCGCGCGGCGTTCCTCGTGCCCGCCGAGGGTCTCAGCAAGGTCCAGGGGAAGCCGTTCAAGGTGGCCGAGATCGTGGAGGCGATCGAGTCGGTTCACGAGAGGACCTCACCGCCGGAGCTCAGGTCATGACCGTCACGACCATCACCGACGCCGAGCTCCAACCCAAGGACTACGCGTCCGACCAGGAGATCCGGTGGTGCCCGGGGTGCGGGGATTACGCGATCCTCAAGGCGGTGCACAAAGCGCTTGCGGACATGGGGGCGGAGCGGGAGCGCACTGTGTTCGTGTCCGGCATCGGGTGCGCGGCCCGGTTTCCGTACTACATGTCCACCTACGGGTTCCACACGATCCACGGGCGCGCGCCCGCGATCGCGACCGGGATCAAGCTCGCGAACCCCGAGCTGGACGTGTGGGTAATCACGGGGGACGGCGACGGGTTGTCGATCGGCGGCAACCACATGCTGCACGTGCTCCGCCGCAACGTGGATGTGCAGATCGTGCTGTTCAACAACGAGATCTACGGTCTCACCAAGGGCCAGTATTCTCCCACCTCACGTCGCGGCACCAAGTCCCCGTCCACACCCCAGGGCTCGGTCGACTACCCGGTGTCGGCCTGCTCGTTCGCGCTGGGTGCCGGGGCGCGGTTCGTGGCGCGCTCGGTGGACACGCTGCAGGCGCACCTCGTGGGCGTGCTGAAGCGGGCCCGCGCGCATCGCGGGGCGTCGTTCGTCGAAGTGTTCCAAAACTGCGTGGTCTTCAACGATGGCGCGTTCGATGCCTTCACGGCGAAGGATGTCGCGACGGACACACAGATCCACGTGGAGCACGGGAAGCCGCTTCTTTTCGGGGCCGGGAAGAATCGCGGACTGCGCCTGAAGCCGGGAAAACTCGAGTTCGAAGTCGTGACCCTGTCCGAGGGTGGCGTCACCGCCGACGACGTGCTGGTGCACGACGAGACGAACCGCGCGCTCGCGCAAATGCTCATTGCCCTGGAGCCGCCCGCGTTCCCGGTAGCGCTTGGCGTCATCTACTGCAGCCCGATGGCGTCGTTCGAGGCCGAGGTGTACGCGCAGGCCGGCGCCGCGGGCGCGGGACGCGGAGCGCCGGACCTGGCAGAGCTGTTCGCCACAAAGGAGGGAACTTGGACGGTGACGTGACGCTTCACGGCTTCCCTGCCGAGCACACGCAACAGATGTAGCGTCCGCCCTTCCCCCCGTGAGGGGAGATGACGTGTGTCCAGCCCGTTAGATCACGCCCTCACGCCAGAGCCACCCGACGAGCTCGTCCACGAGGCGGGAGTAGTCGGCGAGAAAGCGGCCTGCGGCGGTGCCGTGCAGGCGTACCTGCTGGCCCGTTTCCATGGAGATGTACTGCACTCGCTCGAACCGGAGCGGGCTATTGCAGTCGTCGTCGAACAGCTCGAGGCGGGGCGGCGGCTCCTGCTTCGAATAGACCTTGTTGAGCGCCCTGACGTGGACCACCATCATGCGACACCGGCCGCTTTCGTCGTCATGAACCTCCGCCCGGAACTCGTAGTTGAGGGTCTGCGAGAAGCCGTCCTCCGGCACGTGGCGAAGGCGGAGCCAGGGACCCGAACAGGCTTGAAGAGAGCCGGCGAGGAAGAGAAAGGCGGCGATCGGAGGGCGAACCAGAGCACGAGGCACGCACTCACCCCCGTTCGGCTTCGGACGGCGGGCCACATTGCGTGCCGGCCCGCCGGCCGAGACGTGCGAACGAAGCGTCAATACCCCGGATTCTGGACCAGCTTGGGGTTCCTGTCCATCTCATCCTGAGGGATCGGCAGGAAGTAGGCTTTGTCGTTCCACCGGCGCTCGTCCACCTCGATGACTTGGTACTCGTACCTATAACGGTACTCCTGTCCATTGTACATCAGCGGTTTTCCGGTGGGATCGAGGTGGCCGATAACCCTAATGCCGTGACCGTTGGTATACGCTTGCGGCGCGATCATCCACCGCCGTACATCGAAATACCGGTGCTCCTCGAAGGCCAGTTCGACGGCGCGCTCCTGGCGGATGCGCTCGATGAGCGTTCGGCCCAGTCCTCCGTCGGGCGGCACATCCGGCATCCCCACGCGCGCCCGGACCTGGTTCAGCGCCGAGACCGCCTCCGCCGCAAGGCCCAGCTCGGCCGCGGCCTCCGCGTAGTTGAGCAGCACCTCGGCGTAGCGCAGGAACGGCCACGGATTGAATTGCTGCTGCCGGTCCGGTAAGAGGTCCTCATCTACAAACTTCGCCAGATTGTATCCCGTCTTCGTCCCGTTCCAGTTTTGTACGAAGCTCTCGCGCGTGTCGAGCCCCGCCCGCAGCGTCGCATCCGGCATCTCAAACCACCCCGTCTCGATGACACCGACGGGATCCAGTGCATCGAGACCGGGCGGCCGCGGCCGCCACGCGGCGGCGTTGTACAGGACGTTGGCGTAAAAGCGGGGATCGCGGTTGGCGTACGGATCGGCGGCCTCTGCGGAATCCGCCCAATTGAATTCCGATCCGTCGGCCATCTCGTACTTATCCACGTGCTCCTGTAGCGGCGTGTCGCCCGACCAGGAGTTATAGCCGTTCGGGCTCACCCACAACCCCTCGTTGTGGCTCTCACCCCCGGACGATTGGAAATACCGCGCCCAGATGGTCTCCTCGCCCGGGTTGCCCTTGGCGAAGAGGTCGTGGTACGCCTTGGGCGTCGGCGCCGGCGTGAGGCTGTACCGGCCCAGGTCTATGACCGCCTGGCAGGCGTTCGCGGCCGCCTGCCACCGCGCCATCTGGTCGCCTCCGGTGTAGCCGGTCTCCGGCATACCTGAGGGATTCTGTGCATAGAGGTCGCTCGCGGCATACAGCAGGACTCTGCACTTCAGGGCGAGCGCCGCCCCTTGTGTCGCGGCTCCCAGCCGCCGGCCGCCGGGCGTCAGCAGGCTGGCCGCGGTATCGAGGTCCGCGACGATGAAGTCGACGGTCTCCTCGAACGAGCCGCGCGGCACCTGGTACTGCTCCAGGTCGGCCCCCAGTTCGAAGACCCGGTCGATGAGCGGGACGCCGCCGTGGAGCCGCATGAGGTTATGATAGAAGAAGGCGCGCAGGAAATGGGCCTCGCCCAGAAACGTCTTCTTCTTGTCTGCCGACAGGGCCTGGCTCGCCGCGACGTTGTGAAGGAGGATATTGAGATCCCGGATGCGGGAATACACGATATCCCACCTGTACTGGGTAATGACTTCATTGCCCCACGACCAGAGACCTCGATCGGTGGGGGTCATATTCGACAGGAGCATCGGTGCGTCGCCGTGCCCGTGGGTGTTCTTGGCCTCGTCCGCCAGGCCGGCGATCATGGGGTCGCCGAATCCGTACCCGACGCCCGAATAGACGTCGTTCAGGTAGGCTTCGACAAGGCCGGGATCGCTCCAGACGGCATCGTTGCCAAGCTCGGTTGGCGGCTCGAGGTTCAAGTCGCACCCCACGAACAGCAACGAGCAGCCGACCGTGATTGCGAGAATGGGTGTGAAGAGTTTCATAGGTCAGAGCCCCATTTGAAGCCCGAGGATGAAGGCCCGCTCCGGCGGGTACTCGTGCGCCGCCTGGTCGCGGATCTCGGGATCCATGATCTTCAGCGGCGACCAGGTCAGCAGGTTGCGCCCGGACACGTAGACCTGAAGGGACTGCAATCTGCCGAGCCTCCGGAGCCACGCCTCGGGGACGTTAAAGGCGATGCTCGCGGTCTTCAGACGGAGATACTTGGCATCCCGCAGGAAGTACGTGTTCGCATTGCTGGCCCAGTATGGATCGACCCGGTTCCAGGCCCGGGGGCCGTCCGCATTCGGGTTCTCCGGCGTCCAGCGCTTGTCCGCATCCTCCTTGAAGAAGTTGCCGAACTCTCCGACGCTGCCCGCTTGCACGTACTGCCGCACCTTGGTGGCGCCCTGAAACAGCGTGAACAGCTCGAACCGCCCGATTGTCGCACCGACGTTGAAGGAACCGATGATGTCGGGCACATTATTCTCGTCGATGCGGACGCGGTCGGCGCCGTTGATAACGCTATCTCGGTTGTAGTCGACGAACTTGATGTCTCCCGGCCGGGCGCCGTCCCAGTGCGGGTAAGCCATCAGTTCCGTGGAGTCGTGAAAGATGCCGTCGGCGAGATAGTAGAGACCCGTCTGGTCCCCGCAGGCGCGGTTCAAGCCGCAGCGCCATTGCCTGCCGGTGTTGCGCTGCCACGGCAGCGTCCCTTCGGGCTCGGCGAAGTACTCCACCTCGTCCCGGGCGAAAGTGATATTCGCGCCGGCTCGGAGCGTGGCGTTCTCTGACAGGCGCTGCGAGAAGAGGAGCTCACCCTCTAAGCCGCGGTTCCTCATCTTGGCGATGTTCTCGCGTGGGAGGCTGAAGCCGGCGGTCTGCGGGACGGCCGCGCTCCTCCACCAGAGAATGTTGTCCCGGTGGTGGCGGAAGTAGGTGAGGTCGAACGCGAGCCGCTCGCCCAGCACAGCGCCCTGGAGGCCGAGGTCGAACTGGGTCGCCACCTCCCAGGTGATGTCCTGGTTCGCCACGCGGGTCGGCGCGATGCGGGTGCCGAGCCCGTCGCCGTACCCCTGCTGGCCGTTGAACCGGAACGTCGAGAGGTACTGGTACGGTTCGACCCGGTCGTTCCCGGTCTGCCCATACGAAGCCCGCAGCTTCAGCCGGTTGAAGACCTTCCCCAACCGGTTGTTGAACCAGCCTTCCTGATCCAACCTCCATCCCGCCGAAATCGAGGGAAAGAACCCGAAATGCTTGGCTTGGGGAAAGATGTACGATCCGTCGTAGCGGGCGACCAGCTCGAGGAGATACTTCTGCCGGTAATCGTAGTTGAGCCGGCCGAAGTAGGAGAGGTGCGCATCGTGCGCCGCGCCCCCATCGATACTCTGCTGGTCGGTGCCGCCCGCGAATGGAAGGTCGATTCTGTCCGTCGGGAAAAACCGGCGGAAGATCCCCAAATCGGTGGAATCTCCGTGCTGCCACTCCGTTCCGAGCAGGAACGTGGTGTTGTGGCTTCCTCCAAAGGTCCTTTCATACCGCGTGGTCGCCCGCAACAGGACGTCCGTCGCATTGGCGGTTTGCTCCCTGAGCCGGGGATCAGACACGCCCTCCTCGACCCCGATCATCAGGGGCTCGCCGTTCGCGTCACGGCCCCCATAATTGTAGAGGGTCCACGGCTTCTGCCACCGCTTGCGGTTGTAGAAGGAGCGGTCGTAGGCGACGGTGCCGTCCACGGTCCATCCGTCGACGCCTGGGACCTGGAGCGCCAGGGTCGCGTTGCTCTGGAAGTAATAGGTCTGGTCGTTGTCATACCCGGTCTGGTTCGACACGACGGGGTTGACCCCATTTTCCTGAGCGGGACCGGGCAGGCCGTTGGGCCAGAAGGCCGGTTCGTTGGGCTTGCCGCGTTGGAGCAACTCCCATGCGGCATTGCCAGTAGGGTCATTGGTGCTTTCCCGGGTCCAGGCCGGCAGCTTTCGACTTTGGTATCGCCCGTGGAGGTCCACGGAGAGGCTGAGTTTGTCAGTGATGTTCCCGTCGATGTTGCTGCGAAAGCCGACCTGATCGTACCCCTCGGCGTTGTTTACCAGGATCCCGTCCTGGGTCACGCCGTCGGCCGAGAGGCGGTAGCGCACGTTCTCCGTTCCGCCGGTGACGGACCCGTGTGCCGTGACCTCCTGGGCAAAATGCTTGAGGGCTGCCTTGTACCAGTCGGTATTCGGGCACCCCCAAGGATCCGCGTTCGTACGGTGGCACTCGATCTGATCGGCAGAATACCGCGCCGGATTGCCGCGTGAGACGTCGATCTCGTTGAGCATCTGCATGTAGGTCACCGCGTCGGCCATCTCCGGTATGACCGCCGGCCGAGCCAAGCCACGTTCGACGTTGAGGTCCACGCGCGTTTGGCCGGGGCGACCCTGTTTGGTCGTGATGAGAATGACGCCGTTGGCCGCTCGGGATCCGTAGATGGCCGCCGAGGCATCCTTCAGCACCGAGACACTCTCGATGTCCCCCGGGTCCAGCCGTGCCAGTCCGCCCTGGCGGTCGGGAACGCCGTCGATCACGATGAGCGGCGAAGGGTCGTTGAGGGTAGACATGCCCCGGATCAGGAGCGTCGCGTTGTCACGGCCCGGGCGGCCACTCGGGTTGACGCCGATGAGGCCGGGGACCGTTCCCTCGAGCGACTGCGACAGGTTGGTCGTCGGGATGCGGTCCAGCGCCTCTCCGGAGATCGAGCTGACGGACCCCGTGGTCGTCGCCACGGTCTGTTCCCCATACGGAACGGTGACGACGACCCCTTCGAGCGCGATAGCCGCACGCTTGAGGGAAATTTCGATGGTGCCCCGGCCTCCGATCGGAATCTCCGTCCGCTCGTACCCGATGTACGATAGCGCGAGCGTGTCATCGGGAGACGGAGCTCTCAAGGTGAACGTCCCGTTTACACGGGTCGTCGTGCCGATCTGGGTCCCTTTGATGAGGATCTTCACGCCGGGCAGCGTGCCACCGCCCTCCGCGTCAACTACGCGCCCCGACACCAGCCGCCCCTCCTGCGCGGCAGCCGGCGACGCCGCCACGCTCAGCAGCAGGGCGAGGGTTGCCAGACCGGGAGCGACACTTCGGAAGACCAGCTCGGAAAACAGCGAAGGGAAGGACGAAACAGTAGCCGTTCGCATGCCGCGCCTCCGTAGGTTCAGAGACACCGCACTACCTCAGTTTTTCATCTCTTCATCGTGTCATGCTGCACCCATTTCGCCCGGATGGCAAGGGCATCAAGGCGGACCACGCTCGAAGGCCCGAACGACGCTGCGGTTGATCCCGAAGAGGAGCTTGTTCCCGATTGCGAGCGCGCTGCGGACGTCCCCGCGCACGCTGAGGCCGGACTCATACTGAGGGACATACTCGAACGCCGCGTTTGGGAGCCCTCTCAGGAGGACGCCGTAGTTGGCGTCGTACTTGCCGAGCCGTATGCGGGCTTCGTTGATGTTTCCCGCGAGGACGACGTCCGTGTGACCGTCTCTATCGTAGTCCAGGGTTGTAATGGTGAATACCGGAGCGAACTGAGCTTCTACGGGTAGCGCCCTTCTCTCGAACCGCCCGGCCTCGGTGCCGATGAAAAAGGACGTCTCGAGCAACGTGGCATCGAGCTTTTGCGCCTGCTTCAACCCCGCGGCCGTCAGCAAGTCTCCGGTTTCCGCCGCGGCATAGGCCCTAAAGCTCGAGAAACGGGAAGCGACCCTCGGTATCTGTTCGTGCAGCTCGTCGAGCGTCACGTACGGGTAGCTGGTTCCCTGAATGTAGAAGCTCAGTATGGGATCCACGGATCCATCGGAGTCGAAATCCGCATAATAGAGCTCGGCAGGTTGATGCTCGCCGGCCTTGATCTGAGAATTCAGCCCGAGGTTCCCGGCAATGATGTCTGCGATGCCGTCGCGATTTACGTCCTCGACCAGGACGGTATTCCACAGCCCGGCGTACGGCTGCATGAAATATTTCTCGGTCCGCTCCCGCAATCTCCCTTTGGAGTTCTCGAAGATGCGAATCGGCATCCACTGTCCGACCACGACGAGTTCCTCCGTACCATCGCGGTCCAGGTCGTGCCACGTTGCGTCCGTGACCATGCCGACGTGCTGCAGCTCGGGACCGACCTCGGCCGTCCGGTCCTCGAAGTGACCCCGCCGATCGTTCAGGAGGACGTAGCTTCGCGGAGGCTCCGGATACCGTCCGGGCACGACGTAGCCCCCCACGAACAGATCGGGCCAGCCGTCTCGATTTATGTCGGACGATGCCACCGCGCCGGTGCTGGTGCGCATCGGCGGCAGGGCATCCCTGGCCCGGGTGAAGGTTCCTTTGCCGTCGTTCACATAGAGCCGATCTTGCAGGGCGGCATCATCGGGATCGAAGGAGCCGTACCCTCCACTGGCCACATACAGGTCGAGGAAGCCGTCTCTGTTGTAATCGAGAAATACGGCCTTCACATCCTGGCTGCGCCGGTCCGCTTCCAGCGCGGGCTGAGCAACGGCTACGAACCGCCCGTCCCGCTGCTGCAGAAAGAGCCTTCCCGCCTGGCCGTTCCCTCCCCCCACGAACACGTCGACGAGGCCGTCTCCATTCACGTCCGCCTGAGCGAGCGGAGGGCCCACAAAGGACTTCGAATGGTCCATGAGGGGCTGCCGCCGAAAGTCGTCGATCTCTCCGGTCATCCGGTGCTCGAACTCGATGGGCGAGGGCACCTCCCTGAAAACGGGCCGCGCGTGATCGTTCCCCCGGCTCGCGTGCTCCGCTCGGGCGGCGTTCTCCTGGTGGACGGTGATCCGCCTGTTGGCCTCGACGTTTGTCAGAGTCTCAGCTCGGCCGTCCGGCCAGACCACGTGCACGCTGTCTACTGACCGGAGACTCCCGAGTCCGAAGTGCAGAATCGGAGAGACACTGGATAGGTAGCCGCGCGTCGGCATCTGCTCGGCGTACTGCCTCTCCCCACCCGCATACACCGTCACCTTGGCACCCAGTCCGAAGGTGTTCTTTCCCGTCCCCTCGAGTTCTATCTGCAGATAGTGGTTATCCGACCTGTCGGCGGCTCTATTCTCGAACACGGAGGCGTATGCATTGATGTTGTTCGTAACCAGATCGAGGTCGCCGTCATTATCAAGATCCGAATACGCAGCTCCCGTACTCTTGAGTGGCGCTGCCAGCCCCCAATCGGATGACACATCCCGAAATCGCAGATTGCCGTCATTCCTGAAGGCGTAGTTGGCCACGTCGGACGTCGGGAGTCTCGCCATCAAAACGGCTATATCGCCGGGATCGAGCCGTCGTCGGTGCATCGCTACGTAGTTGCGCTTGAAGGCGAGAAAGTCGCGGTCAATCGTATCATGCAACGTGCCGTTCGTGACGAATAGGTCCTTCCTCCCGTCGTTGTCGTAATCGGCTATCAAGGGAGCCCAGCTCCAGTCGGTGTTCGATACTCCGGCGAGCTGCCCGATTTCGCTGAACGTTCCGTCTCCATTGTTCAGCTGGAGCATATTGCGCATGTACTGATGATGAAAGCCCGATTGCAGGAAGGTCTCGAACACGTGGCGGTCATTCGGTATGAGAAGGGTCTTCTGCCTGCGATTGTCCTCCGGCAGCATGTCCAACACCATGATGTCGGGCCAGCCATCGTTATTGATGTCCGCGACGTCGACGCCCATCGATGCATTCGACGTGTGCCCGATGCGCGATCCCAGTTCGTCGGAAAAAGTGCCGTCGCCGTTATTCATGTAGAGATAGTCGGGCGGCGAGTAGTCATTTCCGACATACATGTCGATCCAGCCGTCCTTATCGATGTCGGAAATCCCGGCCCCGAGTCCGTACGTCAACGAAGAGCTGCTCAAGCCAACGTGGCGCGTGACGTCGTTGAAGTGCCCGTCATCGTTCCGGTAAAACCGGACGCCGCTCACGGGATCGTCCTTCTCCATTTCCTTTCGCGTTCCTTGCGCATCCAGATAACCCGTCGTCTTCACGTTGTGCGTAAGCAGGAACAGATCGAGATCGCCGTCGCGATCGTAATCGAAGAAGTACGCTTGAGTGCTGGAGTGCGGGTTTGCCAACCCGTAGTCGCGCGCTCGCTCCTCGAAGCGCGGGACGCCGTTTTCGTCGTTCCCCTGGTTGATGTAGAGCTCGTCGATGCGCCGCTCGAGGGGTAGGTCTCCGGAGTAACAGACGTAGATGTCGAGCCGGCGGTCGCCGTTGACGTCCACGAAGGTGACTCCGGTTTTCCAGGTGTTCGGCCGTCCGGCCACACCGGCAGCACGGGTCACGTCTTCAAACCGCAGCTTGCCCCTGTTCAAGTACAGGCGGTTGTAGGTCATGTTACCCGTGAAGTAGAGGTCCTCCAGGCCGTCTCCGTTCACGTCTCCGACAGCCACGCCTCCCCCGTTGGAGAAATACTCGAACAGCAGTTCGGTCCGGTGCGGCGCCGGCTGCTCGGACAGGGTATTCCGGAACTCGATCCCCGTTTCCGAAGGGGGCAGCATCCGGAACAGGGGTTCCCGCGCAACACCGCGCTCCCGCCGACCTTGAGGCGAACAGCCCGCCAGCAGCAGGACGGCACAGGCGATAACCAGGCAGCCGCGCGTAGTGCTGACGCGGCAGCCCTCGGGGGACTTCGGCGGGAGGCCGGCGTTCACGTGAGCCCGGTCGATCAGCCAGATGTAGTCCACCATACCGACCCGCCCGAGCTGCACCCTGTTGCGCGCACGCCGGGGCCGCGCAACTGCCGGTGTCATTGGGGCTAACGCCGGGCGCCGCTGACGATCAGGCTGCGCCTGCAGTAGGCGCCGCGCAGCTCCCAGACGACAATCGCGCCGGCGCCGGTCGCCTTCTTGAATGTCAATGCGCCCCGGCACTGGAGGCACACGACCGTAGCGTCCCACACGGCCGGCATGCCGCGAATCGCGGCAGCTTCCTCCCGCAAGAAGGAGACGGGAGTATCCGCGGCATGCCGCAACGTCGCTTGCGTCCCGCGCCGCCACAAGATCGTGCGCGCGGGCGACGCCCCCGTCCGGTTCCCCGGCGCCGTCCTCTGGAAGGTCATCCTCCTGCCGCTGGTCGCGGGCTTCATGGGCTTCCTCCTGGACGTCGCGGTGCTGGTCGCGTCCCTTCCACCTGACAAGCGATGAACCGAACGAAGCAACACTGGAGTTACTATATCTCGCAGGACCGCTTCACGCCGCTCACTCCAGAGGCCGCGCGCTTCGGGAGGCCGAGGTGCACCGCATCGGC
>DATDFP010000291.1:0-2144 GCA_036522535.1 Gemmatimonadales bacterium | reverse complement strand
CCCGAGGCCGCGGTCGCGGACGAGGCGGTCGCCGGAGCAGCTCATAACTGAGGGTTACCCTCCTGTTCTCGTCGACTCAAAACTCAGGGTTACCGGAGGCAGGGGCTCCGCGCCTCCCGGGGACGACGTCCGGGAGGGGGTGGCTAGCTCGGTATCCCCCAGGGGCCGGCGTGGGTCGGGGGCGGCGAGCGTCCAGAGCTGGTCGAGCGCCGCTTCCAGATCGCGCCGCAGCCGGAGCGGGTGGAGGCTCTGATAGAGCCGCTCGAGTTCGGCGCTCTTCTCCGCGGTGAGGACGCCCGCGGCTCGGAGGCGCTGGTAGGGCGTCTGGGCGCGGTCGTAGACGCGGTGGGTGCGGGCGCCCTGGCGGGTCTTGGTCAGGAGCTTCTCCACGGGCTGGAAGAAGTTCACGTGCAGGCGGGCGAGCTCGTAGACGCACCTGAGTTGGCGATAGGCGGCATGGGAGACGAAGCGATCATAGCCGATGAGTTGGCGGACGACGGCGCCGTTCTTCTGCTCGACGTGGGCGCTGTCGTTCTTCTTCCAGGCGCGACTGCGGGTAAAGGTGATGCCGTGGCGGCGGCACCAGTCGTAGAGGCCATGGTTGATGAACTCCGAGCCATTGTCGCTGTCGAGGCCGACGAGGGGGACCGGTAGCCGCTGCCAGACGTGGTGGATCGCCGCGCCCACCCGCTGCTGGCCCTTGCCCCAGACGGCGTCAAGTTCGATCCACAGCGTGGCGATATCGACGGCGCAGAGGGTGCAGAGGTAGAAGCCCTCGGTGCTACTGCCGCAGTGGGCGACCAGATCGACCTCGCAGAAGCCGGGGCGCGCATCGTCCCACTCGGTGAAGGTGCGGATCGGGATCTCTTGGCGGAGCCATGTGCCGGGACGCGTGCTCGTGGCGGCTCGCCGGGGATACTGCGCGCGGGCCGGAGCTAATGACTCTCGTGTAATACTGTAATAGTCACGTTAGACGCTCAGCCCCGTATGTCGAAGGAAGCTGAAGGCCAAGTCGGGATCGTGGCGAACGCGCGCGAAGCCGCACTGCACCGGCCGGCGCAGCGCCAGAACCTCGGTTGGACACAGGTTGGCGAGATCGCGCCCTTTGACGTTGCCCCAGATCTGCTCGACCGGGTTGAGCTCGGGCGCATAGGCCGGCAAGCGTTCGACCTGAAGCCAGGGCCGTTGCCGGGCCAGGTACGCCCGCATCCGGCGGCTCTTGTGCGCGGCCAACCCGTCCCAGAGCAGGATGACCCGCCGGCGGCGGAAGTGGCGCTTGAGTGCGCGCAAGAACGTGATCAAGCGCTCGTCGGTGTAGGTGCCGGGGCGGGTCTGGAAGTAAACGCGGCTCCGGTGACCATCCCACCGAAACGCCAGCGCGGCGGCGATCGACCGACGCTTCCAGTTGCTGCCGACATGGGTCAGGATCGGCGGCTGGCCGCGCGGCGCCCACGTTCGGCGGACGACCGGGTGGTGCGAGAGGCCGCTTTCATCCTCGAAGACGAGCCAGGCGCGGCGCCGCCGGGCGTTTTTTTTACCTGCACCCACCGCGTACGCTTCCACTGCGCGATCGCTGCCTCGTCGCGTTCCTGGGCCTGGCGCACGGGACGCTGCACCGACCAGTTCAACGCCCGGAGCAGATACCAGACGTGCCCCGGATGGAACTGCACCCCGGTCTGCCGCGCTATGAGCGTCGCCACCCGCGGCAGGGTCCAAAGATCCGTGGCAAAGCCATGCGCCGGCGCTCCCTGCAGCAGCGCCCGCTCGACCTTGGCCAGCGCGGCGCGGTCCAGCCGCGGCTTGCGGCCCGCGCGCCCCGCGGCCTTTAGGCCCCGTCGCCCCTGGGCCCGCCACGCATGAAACCACCGATGCGCCGCGGTCACGCTCACTCCCACCTGGCGGGCCACCTCGTTCTGCGACACCTTCCGGGCGAACAGCCGCGCGGCCTCCATCCGCCGCGCTTCCAGCGCTGCGAAGTCCCGCTGAGTTCCCCGTGTGGTGGCCATATGTCAACATGGCATCGTAGCCCATGATTCCCATCACTCTATTTCACGAGAGTCATTAGTCGAGAAGCTACGACTCGGGGAAGTCGTCCTGTGAATCGACGCCGTTGGCCGGGGTGAGCTCGAGGACCTTGACTTCAC
>DATDFP010000290.1:0-7373 GCA_036522535.1 Gemmatimonadales bacterium | reverse complement strand
CACGGCAGTTTCAACGACATCCCGATCGCATACCCGAGTAATTCAGGGTGGGTTGACCCCGGGGCGGTGCCCCGGGGTTAACGCGCAGCGGACGCCCCCGGGGCCATGCCCCGGGGTTAACGGCGACCATGCCCCGGCGCTAACGCGCGGCACGCACGCCGGTGCCCGCGCGGCGGTGCCCCGGGGTTAACGCGCAGCGGACGCCAGGGGCCATGCCCCGGCGTTGACGCCCGCTGCGCACGCCGGTGCCCCGGGGTTAATGCGCGGCTGACGCCCGGATCCATGCCCCGGGGGTGGTCCGCTCTGCGGCCGGTGTCGGTGGGCGTGACCTGGACTTGGGGAGTCTGTGTGCTTGAACCCCGGGGCATGGCCCCGGGGTTAACCCACCCTTAAGGGCGGCCGGGGCGATGCGAGCGACGCGTCACAACGCATGCGGACTCTATGCCCACGTCACCTGGCACACTTGGCGGCGGATCCCCACCATTCGTCGCTGCGACGTTTCGTTGCTTGTGGACTCAGTGCTGGACGCCGCACACCGTACGGGCGTCCATGTTCACGCACAAGCGGCGCTGAGTGACCACGTGCACGTGCTGGTGAGCTATCCGCCGCGCGTCGCACTGGCGTCGTTCATTCGAGACGCCAAGTCGGAGTCCGCCCGACGCATCAATGTGGCGCGCAGAGACGCTGAGCGCCTTCGCTGGTGCCGCGGGTACTACGCCGCATCCCTGTCTAGGAGCCACGTTGACGGGGCGCGGTCGTACCTTGCACGGCAGTTTCAACGTCATCCGGACCGCATCCCGTGTTAGTGTGGGTGGGTTAACCCCGGGGCCATGCCCCGGGGTTAACGGCGACCATCCCCCGGCGCTAACGCGCGGCACGCACGCCGGTGCCCGCGCGGCGGTGCCCCGGGGTTAATGCGCGGCGGACGCCCGGATCCATGCCCTGCCGTTAACGCGCCGGCCGTGCCCCGGGGCCATGCCCCGGGGGTTTTAACGGCGACCACGCCCTGGCGCTAACGCGCGGTACGCACGCCGGGGCCCGCGGGGCGCTGCCCGGGGTCGAGCAACCGGACCGATTACCTTACCGGCGTGTTCCGCCACGTCTATGTCCACGTCCCTTTCTGCGTCCGCCGTTGCACCTACTGTGACTTCTCGATCGCGGTGCGCAAGCGCATTCCCGCCCAGGAGTACTTGGCCGCGATACTGCGGGAGGTAGCGCTCGTCCGAGCGGCCGAGCCCGCGCCGGCCGCATGGACTGGACGGGAGCTCGATTCAAGGAATGAGGCAGCGCCGGGACTCCAAACCCTCTACTTCGGCGGCGGCACCCCATCTTTGCTCCCGGTCGAGGCATTGGCGGCGCTTCTCACGTCGCTCTGCGACGCGCTTCACGAACGGTTGTCGCGCGACGACCTCGAGGTGACTCTTGAGGCCAACCCGGAAGACGTGACGCGCGAGCGCGCGCGAGCGTGGGCGGCCGCCGGCGTGAACCGTGTGTCGCTCGGCGCCCAATCGTTCGACGACGCGGTTCTCAAATGGATGCATCGGTCCCACGACGCGGCGCGGATCGGCGAGGCGGTTGACGCGTTGCGCCGTGCGGGCATCCACAACATCTCGCTCGACCTGATCTTCGGACTGCCGGCTGAGCTGTCGCGAGATTGGCGGCGCGACCTGGAGCGCGCCGTCGCGCTGGACCCCGCGCACATATCCGCGTACGGACTCGCCGTCGAGGAGCGCACGCCTCTCGCGCGCTGGATCTCGCGCGGCGCCGTCCGGGCCGCGGGCGACGAGCGGTACGCGGAAGAGTATTTGCTCGCCCACGCGCGTCTCGCGACCAGTGGTTACCGCTTCTACGAAGTCTCCAACGCCGCGCGTGATGGCTTTCGCTCGCGCCACAACTCGGCCTATTGGTCGGGCCGGTCTTATCTCGGCCTCGGCCCCGCGGCCCACAGCTATGACGGCCGGGCGCGGCGCTGGAACCTTGCAGCGTGGGAAGGTTATCGTCGCGCCGTGTCCGTGCAGCGCCCTCCCGTGGAAGCGGAGGAGATCTTGAGCGACGAGCAGCGGGAGCTGGAGCGCGTGTACTTGTCGTTGCGCACAGACGCCGGATTGCCCCTTACCGCCCTCTACCGCCCTCTACCGCCCTCTACCGCCTTGTGGTTGCAGCGGGGCTGGGTGGACGTGACCAGCGAGCGGTTAGTGTGCACGCCGGAGGGCTGGCTTCGCTTGGACGGCATCGTCCGTGACTTGACCGATGGTCCGGTAGCTACCTAAATTATTAGGCAATAATAGGTTGGGTGCCGTGACCACCTCACTCACCGACCGCGAGCGGCAGGTGCTCGAAGCGGTCATTGAGACGTACGTTCAGACCGCTGAACCGGCGGGGAGCCGGACCATCTCCAAGAGATTCGGCATGTCCCTTTCGGCGGCGACGATTCGGAACACCATGAGCGACCTGGAGGACAAGGGCTACCTCTATCACCCTCACACGTCCGCCGGCCGCATCCCGACCGACCTCGCCTACCGCGTGTACGTGGACTCGCTCATGCGGCCGCAGCCGATCTCGCCGTCGGAATCGGAACAGATCCGCGAGGAGCTGTCGGGAGAGCGCAACGCCGTAGACCAGATCCTCGAGCGCGCGGCGCAGGTGATCGGGGTGCTCACGCTGGAGTTGGGGGTGGCGGTGAGCCCCACACTCGGCGACGTCGAGCTGGAGCGGCTGGAGTTGATGCAGATCTCGACCGAGCGGCTGCTGCTCGTCATGACCCTCAAGAGCGGGGCTGCGCGCACTATTTTCGTCGAGGTTCCGTCCCATATGGCGCCCGAAGCGGTGGTGCGCGTCGCCGTGGTGCTGAACGAGCGCCTCGCGGGGCTCACGCTCCGCGAGATCCGGGCGACGCTCTCCGACCGGCTGCGTGACGCGGCCCCGGACCCGGACGCGAACCAGCTCCTCAACATCTTCATCCAGGAAGCGGATGAGCTGTTCGACGTGCCGGCGGCGGCGGCGCGCGCGGGCGGCGTCGTGCTGGGGAGCGCGCAGCACGTCGCCGGGCAGCCGGAGTTCGCGACGAAGGAGCGCCTGCAAAGCCTGATCCAGGTCACCGAGCGGCGCGACATGCTGCGCGAGGCGCTCGCCAATCGGCTCGGCCAGGGCGTGACCATCACCATCGGCGGCGAGCATCGTGATGCGCGGCTGGCGCCGTTCACCCTCGTGACCGCATCGTACCGCATGGGACCGCTGTCGGGTGTCATCGGCGTGATGGGTCCCACGCGCATGCCGTACGACAAGATCGCCGCGCTGGTCGATCACACCAGCCGGCTTGTGAGTGGGCTGCTCGAGTGAGCCGGGCGGGCGACTATTACGCCGTGCTGGGCGTGCGGCGCGATGCTTCGGAGGCCGACATCAAGAAGGCGTACCGCAAGCTCGCGATGGAGTATCACCCCGACCGCAACAACGGGGACAAGACCGCCGAAGAGCGCTTCAAGGAGATCACGGAAGCGTATGAGGTGCTTCGTGATCCCGAAAAGCGCGCGGTGTACGACCGCTACGGGGCGGCCGGGCCGCGCGCTGGCGCGGGGGGCGGCGCCTATGGGTTCAGCCAGTTCGACCTGTCCGAAGCGCTCAACATCTTCATGCGTGACTTCGGCGGGATGGGCGGGTTCGATGCCTTCTTCGGCGGCGGCGAGCGCACGCGGCGGGAGCGCCACCGCGGCCAGGATGTGAAGGTCACCCTCAAGCTCACGCTCGGCGAGGTCGCCACCGGTGCCACCAAGACGGTCCGCGTGCGCACTCTAGAGCGTTGCACGACGTGCGACGGCACAGGGGCGCAGGCGGGTACGCGCGCGACGACCTGTGGCACGTGCGGCGGGAGCGGCGAGGTGCGACGGGCCGCGCGGTCCATGTTCGGTCAGTTCGTCTCGGTCTCGCCCTGCCCGGCCTGTGCGGGGGAAGGGACCGTCATCCAGCACCCGTGCTCAAAGTGCGGCGGCGATGGACGGGTCCGTTCGGAGAAGACGATGCAGATCGACGTCCCCGCCGGCGTCGCCGACCATCATTATTTGACCATGCGGGGCCAGGGCGTGCCCGGCCCGCGCAACGGGCCGCCGGGCGACCTCATTGCTGTGCTCGAGATCGCCGAGGACCCTCGCTTCGAGCGGCACGGGGACGACATCGTCTACGACCTCCCGATCTCCTTCAGCCAGGCGGTACTCGGCGCCGAGCTCGAGGTGCCGACGCCCCACGGCAACACGACCCTCAAGATCCAGCCCGGCACCCAGACCGGGATGGTCTATCGCATCCGCGGCAAGGGCCTGCCCAGGGTGGGCGAGGGCGGTCGTGGCGACTTCCACGTGCGCGTCCACGTCTGGACGCCGACGAAGCTCACCAGCGAGCAGCGGGCGCTGTTCGAGCAGCTTGCGAGCATCGAGAGCGACCCGCCCGCCGAAGAGCACATCGGCCGGAAATTCTGGGACCAGTTGCGGCAAGCGCTCGGGAGATAAGGTGCCACCACAGGTCGTTCAGGGTGGGTTAACCCCGGGGCGGCGCCCCGGGGTCTGGGACCAGTTGCGGCAAGCGCTCGGGCGCTGAGGGTACCGGGTGGCGTGCATCTTCTGCAAAGTCGCCGCAGGCGAGATCCCCGCTACCGTCGTGAAGCGGGGCGACGGGATGCTCGCCTTCAGGGACATCAACCCGCAGGCGCCGACGCACCTCCTCGTGATCCCGGTCGATCACGTCGCGTCGCTCAACGACACGAGCGATCCGCAGCTCATCGGCCGGCTGATGCTGTTTGCGCGCGAGCTCGCCCGCGAGGTTGGGATCGCCGACCGGGGTTACCGCGTGGTGGTCAACACCAACCCCGACGGCGGGCAGACCGTGTTTCACCTGCACCTTCACGTGCTCGGCGGGCGGCCGATGACATGGCCCCCAGGGTGACCTTGGGGTTGCCCCTGGCCCTCCGGAGGGCTAAGTTTTTGCGTCCATCACAGTTAGCGAAGTGAGATGCCGGAAGTCATCATCCACGATGACGAGAACTTCGAACGCGCCCTGAAGCGCTTCAAGAAGAAGTGCGAAAAGGCGGGCATCTTGTCCGATCTTCGCAAGCACCGTCACTACGAGAAGCCGAGCGAGCGCCGCAAGCGCAAGATGAACGCGGCGCGGCGCAAAAACCGGCGCACACGCCCGCTCTGATCGTGTCGGGGTTGTCCGAGCGGCTGCGCGCCGCGATGAACGAAGCCCGGAAACACCGCGATCAGGCGCGCACGCTCCTCCTCTCCACCATCCTCGCAGATCTCAAGAACCAGGAACTCGAGCTCCACCGCAACCCCTCGGACGCCGAAACCGTGGAGGTCGTGCGGCGCGGCATCAAACGGCGGCGCGAGGCCGCGGAGCAATATGCCGCGGCGGGGCGCCGGGACCTCGCCGAGCGCGAACTCGCCGAGGTGAAGATGCTCGAGGAGTTCCTCCCCGCCGCGGTCGACCCGGAGGAGATCCGCCAGGCGGTGCGCGACGCGATCGCGGCGGGTGCGAAGGACCTCGGCGGGCTCATGGGGCAGGTCATGCCCAAATTCAAAGGGCGCGCGGACGGTAGGCTGGTCAACCAGATCGCGCGCGAGGAGTTGGCAGCGATCGTATGAGTGTTGCGGAACCCCGGGCTTTCGCCCGGGGACGGTCACTAACCCCGGGCGCGAGCCCGGAGTCAGTCGCCCTGGAGACACTCGAGTTTGCTGCCGCGCTGGAGCGGGTAGCGGCGCACGCCGCGGGCCCGCTCGGCGCGGCCCGTGTGCGGGCCCGGACCCCCAGCGCGGATCCAGACGCCGTCCAGAGCGCCCTCGCCCAGGTCGCCGAGCTCGCCGCCCGCCTCCTCGCGGACGAAGCCATCCGCGCCGAACCCGTGCCCGACATCGGCCCGGCGCTCGATTTGCTGGCCGTTCCCGGGAGCGCACTCGAAGGCCCCGCCCTCGCCGAGATCGGCCGGGCGCTGGCCGCGTCGCGCATCGTAGCAGCCGAGCTGGCCCGCCTCGCGCCGGACGCACCTCGCACTGCGGCGCTCCGGGTCGACCCGCCGCAGCGAGAGATCGAGAAGCGCCTCGGGCAGTCGCTCGATTCCGAAGGTCAGGTGCTCGACTCGGCGTCGCGCGCCCTGGCCCGAGCGCGTCAGGCGGTGCGCGAGACGCGCGAGCGGCTCGTGAAGCAGCTCGAGGCCATGCTCGGCTCGCTCGATCCGGCCGAGCGCGCCCCGGACGCCGCGGTCACCGTCCGCGGCGGCCGCTACGTCATCCCGGTGCGCAGCACCGCCCGGTCCCGCGTGGGCGGCATCGTGCACGACGAGTCGGCCACGCGGTCCACCGTGTTCGTCGAGCCCCCCGAAGCGATCGAGCTCGGGAATGCGCTGCGCGCCGCGGAAGCGGCCGAGCAGCGCGAGGTCCTCCGGGTGCTCCGGGAGTTGACGGATTTGTTGCGCCCGCACCGGAGCGCCATCGCGGCCGCGTGGGACATGTGCATCGCGTTCGACGACCTGTGCGCCCGCGCCCGGTACGCCGTCCTGATCAACGGCTTCGCGCCCGCGATCGGCACGGGCCCGGTCGCGATCCGCGGCGGCCGTCACCCGTTGCTCCTCGGGAGCGCAGTGGACGTCGTTCCCTTCGACCTGGTGCTCGCGCCGGACGAATACACCGTCCTCGTGTCCGGGCCGAACACCGGCGGCAAGACGGTCCTCATCAAGGCGGTCGGCCTGATCTGCCTGATGGCGCAGAGCGGAATCATCCCCCCGGTCGGCCCTCATTCGGTGCTGCCGGTTCTGGATTCCGTGTTCGCCGACATCGGTGACCGGCAGTCCATCGCGGCGAGCCTTTCCACGTTTTCGGCGCATGTGGCGGCGCTGCGCGACATCCTCGAGCATGCGGGCGAGCGCTCGCTCGTCCTCGTGGACGAGATTGGGAGCGGGACCGACCCCGCCGAGGGCGGCGCGCTGGCGGCGGCGGTCCTGAAGGCGCTCACGCGGCGCCGCGCGCTCACCCTCGCCACCACGCATCTTGGCGCTCTGAAGCGGCTCGCGACGGAGAGCGTGGGGATCGTGAATGCGTCGCTCCAGTTCGACGCGGAAACGCTCACACCGACTTATCGCCTGCTGAAGGGCGTGCCCGGGCGGTCTTACGGGCTCGCGATCGCCCGGCGTCTCGGCCTCGCGCCGGATGTGCTCGAGCTCGCCGCCCGGGCGGTCCCGGACTCGGAGCGGGAGCTCGATCGGCTGCTCGCCGCCGTGGAGGCGCAGGCGCGGGAGCTCGAGGCCCGAGAGCGGGAGGTCGCCGAGCGGGAGCGCGCGGTGCGCGACGACGCGGCGAACGTCGCCGCCCGGGCGGACGCCGTGGCGGCACGTG
>DATDFP010000289.1:0-6996 GCA_036522535.1 Gemmatimonadales bacterium | reverse complement strand
TCGTCGCCGAAGGCCGCTTCGTGGTCGCCGGTCTCCCCATCGCCGCGCTCGCCTTCGAGGAGCTCGATCCCCGCGCGTGCCTGGAGCCCCTGACCGGAGAGGGCGCCTGGACCGAGCCCGACACCAGCCTCGCGACGGTGCGTGGCACGGCGCGCGCGCTCCTCGCCGGCGAACGGACGGCCCTCAATTTCTTGCAGCGGCTGTCGGGGATCGCGACCGTCACGCGCCGGGCCGTAGACGCGGTGGCGGGGACGCGCGCGAGGATCACGCACACCCGGAAAACCACCCCCGGCCTGCGAGCCCTGGAGCGCTATGCGGTTCGCGTCGGGGGCGGCGTCGAGAACCGCGGCTCGCTCGCCGAGGCGGTCCTCTGGAAGGACAACCACTGGGCGCTCCTCGACGGGAGCGCGACACTCGCTCGGGCGCTCGCCGCCGCGCCGGTGGACCTGCCCGTGATGGTCGAAGTCGAGACCGACGCCCAGTTCGAGGCGGCGCTCGCCGCCGGCGTGCTACACATTCTCGCGGATAATCAGCCACCGCAGCGCATCGCCGCATGGGCGCGGCGGGCGGGCCCCGGCGTCACCATTCAGGCTTCGGGGGGGATCACGCCGGAAGGGGCCCGGGCCTTTGCGGAGGCCGGCGCGACGCTGATCTCGATCGGCGCCTTGACCCACTCCGCCCCCGCGGCCCCGATCCGCTACGAGATCAGCTTCGAGTCCTGACCAAAGTCACGCCGCCCGCAGCGCACTGACGATGTCGAGCCGCGCCGCCCGCACCGCCGGGAGGAAACCGCCCACGAGACCCATCACCACGGCGAAGGCCAGGGCGCTCACGACCACGCCGGGCGAGAGCGCGAAGCCGAAGCCGATCTCCGAGAAACTCGTGAAGTTGACGACCGAGACCCGCTCGAAGGACAGCAGTGCCGCAAGCCCCACGCCCAGGGCGCCACCGACGAGGGCCAGAACGATCGATTCGACCAAAAAGGCGGCCAGCACGCTCCGCCGCTGGAACCCCACGGCCCGCAAGGTCCCCACTTCCACCGTGCGGTTCGCGACCGCCGCGTACATGGTGATCATCGCCCCGATCATCGCTCCGAAGCTGAAGATGGTGGTCACGACGAGTCCCAGAACCCGGATGAACGTCGCGAGCGTCTGGGACTGCTCGCGGTAGTAGTCCCGTTCGTGTTTCAGCTCCACGTATTGGGTGCGCGGGTCCGCCTGGAGTCGGGTCTTGACCTGATCGAAGCGCCCGGGGTCCGCGAGCCGGAAGGTCAGCGACGAATAGACCGGCCGGCCGAAGGCCTGCATGAACTGGTCTGCGTCGCCCCAGATCTCGGAGTCGAAGGCAGTGCCGCCCGCTTCGGCGATCCCGACCACGGTCCAGCGGTCCCCCCCGAACGCGAGCTCCGACCCGAGTGCCGCTCCCTTGAACTCGCTCGCGATGCTCTTTCCCACAACCACCTCGTGGGTCCCGAACTGGAACGGCCGCCCCTGGACGACGTGGACGCCGGGTCGGAGCTCCAGGGCGTGGGGCGAGACGCCGCGGATCGACACGTTCCCGAGCGCGTTGCTCTTCTTCTTATAGAGATCGATGACGAGGACCACTTCCCGCGACGAGAGGGGGCGACCGTCGGCGGCGGGCGCCACCCCGGGCTCGGTCTCCAGCATCTCCGCCGTCCCCCGGTCGATCTGGCTCGAGAGCTCCGAGGTCGCCGAGCGCCTCAGCACGATGACGTTGTTGGGCCCGCCCGTCTCGACGAGGGTCGCTTCCAGGCCGCGGGCGAGCATGAGCACGCCCGCGAAGACGAACACCACGAGCGCCAGGCCGCCGATGGTGAGCGTCGTGGTAAGGCGGCGGGCCCAGAGGCTCCGCCAGACGTACGAGAACGGGATTCGCATCACGGGGCGCTACCCTACCGTCCTGAGGCCGACGACGATCGGCGTGCGCACCACGCGGTTGGCGGGGAAGGCGGCCGCCGCGAGGCCTGCGAGGAGCGCCGCTCCGAGGCCGAGGGCGACGGTCGTGGGCGCCACATTGATGACCGGGAAGAAGGTCGGGAGCGCCTTCGCAAACCCCCGTACGACGGGAAACGTCAAGGCGAGGCCGAGCACGCCTCCCGCGAGCGCGACCACGAGTGCTTCGCCGACGATGAAGCCGACGAGGTGGCGCCCCGAGAAGCCGAGCGTCTTCAACACGGCGTACTCGCGCGTGCGTTCCCGCACCGCCATCACGATCGTGTTCGCGAGGACCATAAGGATGATCCCCACGATCACGACCGAGATCACCTGCAGCGACGTGATGATGGCCGAGGACATCTGGACGAAGCTCTGCTGGAATTCCCGCTCGCTCTCGGTCTTGGTGGGCGCGCGTGAGTTGCCGAACTGCTCGTCGACCGCCGCCGCGACGCGCGGCATCGCGTCGGGCGGCGCGACGCGCAGGACGAACCAGCCGGCGTCCACCGGCCGGCCCGGCTCCCGTTGCCGCACCTGCTCGTAGAGGTAGTTCCACTGAAAGAACATCTGGGTTTCGTCAACAGACTGGTCGCGGCCGGTGTAGATCCCGCGGACCGCGAATTCCCAGCGCCCGGGAAAGATGTCCCCCTCCATCGTGATGACGTCGCCGATCTTGAACCCGTGCTGCTGGGCCAGCTTCCGGCCGATGATGCAGGCGTTGCGCTCCTTCTTGAACGCGGTGAGCTGGTCCGGCGGTACCTCGAACTCGGGGTAGAGGTCGAAGAACGTCTCCGGGTCCACGGCGAAGCGCGGCCAGAAGTTCTTGAAATCGTTGCGGTCGCCGTACACGCCGCCGAACCAGTTGGCCCACGCCACCGCCGTCACGCCCGGGATCCTGGCGATCTGATCGCGGTACGGCAGCGGGAGCGGGAAGATGAGGGAAACCCGGTGGCGAGTGATCATGCGATTGGTGGCCGCCGCCGCGACGCCCGCGTTCCACGCGCCCACGATCGTGCGGATCAGGCCGAACGCCATCACCGCGGTGGCGATCCCGAGCACCGTGAGCGCCGTGCGCAGCCGGTGCCGGACGACGTTCTTGAGCACGATCTTGAGGAGCTTCACGCCGACCGCCTCATTGCAGCTCGCCCTTGTCGAGGTGCCGTACCAGGTGCGCCCGCTCGGCAGCGTGCGGGTCGTGCGTCACCATCAGGATCGTCTTCTTGTACTCCCGATTCAGACGCTCGAGCAGCGTCAGGACCTCCTCCGCCGACTTGCGGTCCAGATCGCCCGTCGGCTCGTCGGCCACGAGGATGGTCGGGTCGGTCGCGATCGCGCGGGCGATCGCGACGCGCTGCTCCTGACCGCCCGAGAGCTGGCGCGGGTAGTGGTGCATGCGGTCGCTCAGCCCGACCAGCGTGAGCGCCGTCTCGACGTGCTTGCGCCGCTCGGCTTTGGAGAGAGACGTGAGCAGGAGCGGCAGCTCGACGTTCTCGAAGGCCGTGAGCACCGGTATGAGGTTGTAGAACTGGAACACAAAGCCGATGTGCGTGGCGCGCCAGCGGGCGAGCTGCGACTCGCTCAGCTTGGTGACGTCCGTGCCCGCCACCGTCACGGTCCCCGCGTCGGGCCGATCGATGCCCGCGATCAGGTTGAGGAGCGTGGTCTTGCCGGATCCCGATGGGCCCATCAGGCCGAGGAACTCTCCCTCGGGAACCTCGAGTGTGATGTCGTGCAGCACGGGGATCAGCATGCTGTCGCGCTGATAGGACTTTGAGACGCCGCTGATCTGCACGATCGGTATCGTCATGAGGGTCTCTACCGCTCCTTCACTTTGACGCCGCGCCGCACGCGCTCGCCGACGCTGTCGATCACCTGGGTCCCGGCCGCGAGGCCCTGCCGGATGGCCACCGCCGTCCCCACCTGGCGGCCCACCGTCACGGGGACTTCGACGGCCCGGCCTCCCTCCACAACGTAGACGACGGAGCGACCGTTCCGCTCGGCTACGGCGCTGGCCGGGACCACGAGGACGGGCTGTGTGTCGGCCCCGGCTCCGACGCCCCGCGCCGCCCGCGGGAGGAAGTGGACCTTGGCGCTCATCTCCGGCAGCACCCGGGCGTCGTAGGAACGAAACGCCACCTTGACCTGCACCGTGGCCTTGGCGCGGTCCGCCGTCGGCACGATCTTCGCGACGTAGCCCGGGTAGCGCACGTCGGGGTAGGCGTCCAGCACGATCTCACACAGCTGCCCCGGGGCGACGGACTCGAGATTCGCCTCCGCGACGTCCGCCTCGACCTCGAGCGAGCGCAGATCGGCGATCGTGACCACGGCGCTCTTGGAAAACGCGCTCGCCGCGAGGGGTGCCACAACCTCGCCGACATCGGCGTTCTTGCTCAACACGGTGCCGTCGAACGGCGCGCGAATCACCGTGTTCTCCAGCGCCACGTCGGCCGCCTGTACGGCCGCCTGAGCCATGGCGATGCTCGCCCGCACCCGCTGGTAGCGCGCCTCGGCCGCGTCGTAGCTCGCCTGTGAGCTGAATGCGCTGTCGAGCAACAGGCGCTCCCGGGCGAGCGAGTGCTCGGCATCGCGCAGCTCGGCCCGACTGAGATCGAGATTGGCCTGGGCCTGCGCCAGCTGGGCCTTGATGTCGGAGTCCTCGATGCGGGCGATCACCTGGCCTGCCCGCACGCGGTCGCCCTCGACGACGCCCAGGTAGACCAGGCGTCCGGTGCCCTTCGACGCCACCGCGGCCTTGCGCTGCGCGACGACGTAGCCGCTGGCGACGAGCAGGGCCCCGGACCGCGGTGACGCGAGGGTGGCCCGGGTGAGCCGCACCGGCACGGCGGAGGCGAGCGCGCCGCTCGTGCGCAGCAGGATGGCCCCGACGAGGACGGCAACGCCAGTGGGGACGCCGATGGCCAGCCAGCGCCAATGGCGCGGGGTGGAGGGCGCCGCCGCTTGGGCCGCCCGGTTGATCCGCAGCGCGGACAGGTCCGCCTGCTTGGCGTCCATGGCCCTGAATCGTAACACCGCCGGCAACCATCATCGAGCCCGGGCAACGCCCCGACGCCGAGGTCAGGAGTTCGCGCGATCGTGACCCTGCCCGCAACAAACGGGTGACGATATGGCGCGCCGCACCGTCAGATTGCCGGCGTGTGCTCTTGGCGCCTCTTCGCCGAGTGGAGCATTATATGGGCATGCCGCAGGCCACTGAAGGTTGGACCACCGCGATGGTGCGCGCGCTCCCCGACGACGGCAACCGCTACGAGGTCGTCGACGGGGAGTTGCTGGTGACTCCCGCGCCGCGATTGCTGCACCAGGAGGCCGTGGTACAGCTCCTGCTGGCGGTGCGGGCCTACGTCGATCGACACGGACTCGGCTGCGCTCTCACGTCGCCCGCGGACATCGAGTTCGATCCGCGCACCCTCGTCCAACCCGACCTGTTCGTTGCGCCGCTGCATGCGGGTCGCAGGCCGCGCGACTGGCGAGAGATCACCCAGCTGTTCCTGGCGGTCGAAGTGCTGTCACCATCGACGGCGCGGGCGGATCGCACCGTCAAACGCAGCCGCTACCAGCGTCATGGTGTCCCTCAGTACTGGCTCGTCGATCTCGACGCCCGCCTGGTGGAGCGCTGGCGTCCGGAGGACGACCGTCCCGAGATCGTGACCGACACGCTCCTCTGGCACCCCGACCCGAACGTCCCGCCCCTCGAGATTGAGCTGCCTCGGTTCTTCGGCGCCGTCCTAGACGAGTAACGCGCGCGGCCTCCGGGGTGCCGCCACGACCCATTGACCTCGGGATAACGTAGTTATATTATATAACAGCGTTATGACACCAGGCTCCCTACCAAGCCTCGAGCGCCGCGAGCGCGAGCGCGCCGAAACACGCCGTAAGATCCTCGATGCGGCAAGGCGCATGTTCGTGCAGCAGGGCTACGAGGGGACGACCATGCGCGCGATCGCCGCGAAGATCGGCTACACGCCCACCGCGATCTACCACCATTTCAAGGACAAGGATGCGCTGGTCGCCGAGATCTCGGCGCTCGATTTTCGTGCTCTCACGCAGGCCCTCCAGCGGGTCAGCTCCATCGCTGATCCGCTGGCGCGCTTCGATAAGATGGGCGAGGAGTACGTTGAGTTCGGGCTTACGCACCCCATGCAGTACCAATTCATGTTCATGACACGCCGTCCCCAAAACGGCGCCGTGGATGCGACCGGAGGCGACCCCGGGGCGCAGTGCTACGACTTCTTGCGCCAGACCTGCAGCGACGTGATCGCCACTGGACGCCTCCGGCCCCATTTCAGCGACCCCGACGAGCTCGCGCAGATCGCCTGGGGCTCCCTGCACGGCTTGGTCGCGCTCCAGGTTACCAAGAACGACGACCCGGCTTTCGAGTGGCGCGATGTGCGGCAAACGGCGGCCAAGATGCGGGATGCGCTGATAAGGGGCATGCTGCGGGAACTCGAACAGTGATTTTTTTTGTTCGGTGTGTTAACAGCGTTATACAATATGACAATGTTAGCTAACCAATTCAAAAGGGAGGGTTCTGCAATGCGTCCGACTCTTCACACCTCGGCTCGTGCCGTTGTCCTGGCAGCGCTCCTCGGCGGCTCGGCACTGGCGGTCCCGGCGGCCGTGCGCGCGCAATCTGTCACTCCCGAGCGAGCCCTAGTGAACACGCTCGAGCAGTCCCACCGCGGGACGGTCACGGACCTCGCTCAGGCTCGGGTAGCTCACGTCCCCTCCGACCGGGGCCTTGTCGACGGCGAGCGGGCGCTATTGAACCGGTCCGGCACGAGGCCTTACCAGGATGAGCAGCCGGAAGGGAGCCACGCGGTTGTCCCGGAAGGGCCATCCGCACAGGGAGTCCGCGCACTCCTGAACCGGTCGGGTTCGTGAACCCGCGGCTCGCTCGCGAAGGTCGTGGGCTTGGGCTGACGCTCCTCGTTGGGAGCGCGGCCCTTGCCCCGCAGCTCGCCGCGCAGCGGCCGGACCCGCTCGGCGGGTTCGTGGCCGAAGCCCTGCGGGCGAACCTCGGCCTCAG
>DATDFP010000288.1:0-18534 GCA_036522535.1 Gemmatimonadales bacterium | reverse complement strand
CACCTAGCCCCTAACACCCAGCACCCAGCACCTAGCCCCATTCCCCCACGAACCCCACCACTCGCGCGAACGCCGCCTCGCCCCCCTTGAACTTCCAGGGGAAGCAGCCAACGATGAGGCGCCTGTTCTGGAGCTCGGGGGCGTCGATGTCCCCCCCGAGGTTCTCGATGTGGATGCATTCCCTCGGGAACAGCGCGTTGTGGGTGAGCTGGTACGCCGAGTCCGGGAACATCCGATCCACGGCTTCCTTCCCGCCGAAAATCTTCTCGGCCTTCGCCCGGACCCGGTCGCAGTGGCCGTGCGCTCCTTTGCCGAGAAACCGGCCGATGGGGAGGTTCATCGGGTGGTCGGTGGAGACGCAATCCACACCCCACACGTGAATCTGTTTCTCGAGCAGCCACGGCACCATGTCGGGATGCGCGCCGGGGTGATAGTGGTAGTAGCGCTCCTCGTCCGGCTGCGCGCCGAAGTCCGCGTACCTGTGCCATCCCGTGTGGAGGAGGAGGATGTCACCCCGCTTCACGTCCACGCGTTGCTCGATCATTTGGGGCGTATACACGGCGAGCTCGTCCATCTCGTCCTGCAGGTTCACGATCACTCCCGCGCCGCACAGCCATTCGAGCGGCAGCTCGTCGATCGTCTTGCCGGCGGTGACGAAATGGCGCGGCGCGTCGAGGTGGGTGCCCATGTGGTTCGAGGTCATGATGTACTGCGCGTTCACGCCGTGCTCCGCCTTACGCTTGATGTACTTCACCTCGAACGGCGGATAGTACGGCCAGAAGGAGCTGCGCTCGTTCAGGGGCTGGGAGAGGTCGTAGAGCTTCATCGCGGGATCTCCGTCGGTTCAAGCGCGGAACGCGGAAGTCGGAACGCGGAACAGGCGAGGGGAGCTCGCATCTCAGTTCCGCGTTCCCCGTTTCGCGTTCTGAGTTCTCATGAGCACCCAATACACGACAAACGACACGGCGGTGGCGGAAAACCACGCGCCGTCGAACAGAAACCGGAGCCGCGGGTGGAGCGTCCCGGCGAGGGCGACGAGGATGCCCGCGACCAGGGCCACCATCGCCCGCCGGTTCACGCCCTCGGTATAGGCATAGGCCCCATCCTCCCTGTAGAGGTCGCGGAGCGACAGCGCGCCCCGTCGGATGACGACGTAGTCGCAGACGATCACCCCGCCCACGGCTCCGAGCAGCCCCGAATATGCGATCAGCCAGGTCTGGTACATGTCGAGCAGCTTCCAGGGTAAGATGAGGATCCCGATCGCTCCGGCCACGAGCCCGCCCAGCTTGAAGCTGACGCGCCGGGGGGACAGGTTGGCGAAGCTGTTCGCCGGGGCCACGATGTTGGCCGCGATGTTCGTCGTGAGCGTCGCGATCGCGATCGCGACCATGGCCACGAGTCCGAGCAGTGGGCTCCCGGACTCGGCGGTGAGCCGCGCGAGCAGGTCCACGGGGTTCCAGATCGCCCGGCCGTAGAGGATGAGCGTGGCGCTCGTGACGGCCACGCCGATGAAGGCGAACAGCGGCATGGTGGTGAGCAGCCCGAGCGCTTGACCCAGGGCCTGGTCGCGCTGGCTGCGCGCGTAACGCGTGAAGTCGGGGATGTTGAGCGACAGGGTTGCCCAGTACCCCACCATCGCCGTGACCCAGGGGATGAACAGCGCGACGAACTGCGAGAAAGAGGCAGGCTGGCCAGAGCGGGACAGCGCGTCCGCCCGGCGCAGGATCGTGCCGATGCCGCCGACCTTGAGCGCCGCCCAGAAGAGCAGCGCCAGCCCGGTGACGATGAGGAACGGCGCCGAAAGCGTCTCGAGCCACTTGATGCTCTCGGTGCCCGCCCAAACGAAGTACAGATTGATCAACCAGAAGAGGAAGAAGCTCGCGAACTGCGGCAGGCCGTACCCCATGAACCGCCAGCCGTCGCCCAATCTCTGCCACCCCGGCCACAGGATGCCGAGCAACACGTTGATCGCGAGACCGCCGATCCACGTCTGGATCCCGAACCACCCGCACGCGACCACGGAGCGGAGTAGCGATGGGACGTGCGCGCCGCGCGGGCCAAACGCGGCGCGCGCGTAGACGGGGAACGGGATGCCATAGCGGGTACCAGCGTGCGCGTTGATCACGAGCGGGACGAAGACGATCGCGTTGCCGAGGAAGATCGCGACGAGGCTCTGCCACCACTTCATCCCCGCGTCGATCATGCTCGCCGCCAGCATGTAGGTTGGGATGCACACGCTCATCCCGACCCACAGCGACGCGATGTGCCACACGTTCCAGGTGCGCTGGCCGATTCTCGTGGGCGCGAGGTCGGCGTTGACGAGCGGGCCGGGTGGGAGGGGCTCCTCCAGCTCGACCAACGGATCGCGCTCGCTCACGGGTAGAGCCGCGCCCCAGGGGTGTGGATCATGAAACCTGCGTCGCCCGCTCGACCGCGCGCGCCAGGGCTCGGCGCGTGAGCACGGCCACGAGCCGGCGGCGGTAGGCGGCGGACGCATGGATGTCCGACGGCGGGTCGACGTCCCGCGTCGCCGCCGTTTCGCCGGCGGCGCGGAGCATCTCGTCGGAGGGGCTCTCGCCCACGCAGACCTTCATCGCCTCGGTCGCGAGGACCGGCCCAGCGCCCACGCTCAAGAGGGCCATCCGCGCATCGCGGCAGCGGCCGCGCCCGTCCAGCGTCACGACAACTGCGGCGCCGGCGAGCGCGTAGTCGCCGTGACGTCGGGCGACTTCCACGAACGCCGTGCCGCTCGCCGGGGGCAGCGGCGGCAGCGCGATCTCGACCAGCAGCTCGTCGGGCGCGAGCGCCGTGCCGAAGAGCCCCGTGAAGAACGCGGTCGCAGCTATCGTGCGGGCGCCGGAGCTGCTCCGCGCCTCGAGCCGCGCGTCGAGCGCGAGCATCACGGCAGGAAGCTCGGCCGCCGGGTCGGCGTGCGCGAGACTCCCGCCCACGGTGCCGCGGTTTCGGATCTGCAGATGTGCGATGAAGGGCATCGCCTCGGCGAGGAGCGGCGTGACGCGCTGCACGACCGGGCTCCGCTCCACCGCGCGCTGGCGCGCCATCGCCCCGATCCGGAGACCGCCGTCTGCGGGCCGCACGTAGGCGAGCTCCGCCACGCGGTTCAGGTCCACCAGCGCCGCCGGTCGCGCGAGCCGGAAGTTCATCGCCGGGATGAGGCTCTGGCCCCCCGCAAGCGGCCTCGCCTCGCCCGCGCGCGCGGCCATGAGCACCAGCGCCTCGTCCAGCGTCCCGGGGCGGTGGTACTCGAACGGCGCCGGCTTCACGGAGAGCCCCGTTCCGCAAGGCGCGCGCGGAGCTCCTGGTTCAGGGCCTCGAGCGCTTGGCGAGTCATGAGCTTCGCCACCTGGTCCAGGAGCCGCTGCCCCACGCTCGCAATCTTGCCCCCGACCTGAAGTTCGGCCGTGTACCTCATCAGCGTGACTCGGTCCGCGAGCGCCTCGAGCTCGACTCGGGCGCCGCCCCGCGTGAAACCGAGCGTGCCCTTCGAGTCCACTTCCATGGTGTAGCGCTCGGGCGGCACCTTGTCCCTCAGGGACACGGTCAACGCGAAGTCGGCGGCAGTCACGGGTCCCACGCCCACCTTCATGAGGCCCTCGTAGCGGTCCTCGCCGGCGCGCACCAGCCGCTTCGCACCGGGCAGGGCTTTTACCAATACGTCGGGGTTCTGCAGCAGCTCCCACACCGTCGCCCGCGGCCCCGCGAACGTGAACGTGCCCTGAACGATCACGTCCGACCCTCCTCGGCCTGCATGAGCAGCTCGAACAGCCGGTTCGGGCTGAGCGGGATCTCCGTGATCTCCACCTTGTGATCGGCCAGGGCGTCCTCAACGGCCTGCGCGAACGCGGCGCCCGTGGGGATCGCACCGGCCTCCCCCACGCCCTTCGCTCCCACGGGGTTCAAGGGCGAGGGGGTCTCGCGGTGGGCCGTCTCGATGCGCGGCACGTCGGTCGCCGTGGGGAGCAGATAATCCATGAAGGAAGCGTTCAAGAGCTGCCCGTCCGTATCGTACACGAGCTGCTCGTAGAACGCGTTCCCGATGCCGTGCGCGACGCCGCCATGGATCTGCCCGTCCACCAGCATCGGATTGATCACGCGGCCGCAGTCGTGCACCACCACGTAACGCTTGATCTCCACCAGCGCCGTCTCCGGGTCCACCTCGACGAGCATCGCGTGCACGCCGTTCGCCGTGCTGCCGCGGTCGGGCCCGAAGTACGCCGTGGCTTCGAGCCCCGGCTCTGTCCCCGGGCGCACGGCGCCGCGCAGGGGATTCGCCTCGAGCGCGAGCTCGCCCAATGGGACGGCCGAATCGGGCACACCCCGCACGCGGACGCGCCCGCCTGCGAGCTCGAGATCCTCTCTCGCCGCCTCGAGGTGACGGCTCGCGAGCTCCAGGATCTTCTCCCGCACGGCGAGCGCCGCGGCGTGGCACGCGCTCCCCGCCACCACCGCCCCGCGGCTCGCGAACGTGCCGGTACCCCAGTGAAACTCGCGGGTGTCGCCCGTGGTCACGTGCACCTGCTCCGGGTCTACGCCAAGCACCTCGGCCACGATTTGGGCGAACGAGGTGAAATGCCCTTGGCCCTGCGTCCCGACGCCGGTCGCGACCCGAACGCGGCCGCTCGGCTCCACGGTGACGCGCGCGCCCTCGTAGGGTCCGATCCCCGTCCCCTCGACGTAGCACACCACCCCGATCCCCACGTGGCGCCCCGCGGCGCGGAGCCGGGGCTGCTCGTCGCGCACGAATCCATCGTAGTCGATGATGCGAAGCGCCTCGTCCAGTGCGGGCTCGTAGTTGCCGCTGTCGTACACGAGCGGCGCCGAGTCCTGAAAGATGATCTCGTGGTTGTAGGGAAACTGCTCGGGCCGGAGCAGGTTGCGCCGCCGGATCTCGACGCGGTCGAGACCGATCTCCCTGGCCGCGAAGTCGAGCAGCCGCTCGATCACGAATACCCCGTGCTGGCGGCCCGCGCCGCGGACCGGCGTCACGATGGTCTTGTTGGTGAAGATCGCCGTGAACTCGCTGTAGTAGTTCGGGATGTCGTACGGCCCGAGCAGCGTGCACTGGCTGTTGATCGGCACCGTGAGCCCGTAGGGATCGTAGGCGCCGGTGTCGTGCAGGAAAACGTCGCGGACGCCGAGGATCCGCCCGTCCTCTGCCACGGCGATCTCCGCGTCGTGGAGCTGGCCCCGCTCCTGCGTCGTGGCGGAGAAGTTCTCCTGGCGATCCTCGGTCCACTTGACGGCGCGGCCAAGCTTGAGCGCCGCCCACGGCACCAGCACCTCCTCCGGGTAGAACATCATGATCTTCGGCCCGAAGCCGCCCCCCACGAAGGGGGCCACGACGCGCACCTGCGACTCGAGCAGGCCGAAGAGGCGGGCGAGGCCGTTTCGGATCGGGATGGGCGCCTGTGTCGTGTCCCACACCGTCAACTCTTCCGCGCGCGGGTCCCACTGCGCCGCCACCGCGCGGTTCTCGATCGCAGCCGACGCACCCCGGTCGTAGCGGAACCGGCGCGCGATTACAGCGTGCGCCCGGGCACGGGCGCGCTCGTAGTCCCCTTTCCGCTGTATCACATGGGCTGCGACGTTCGATGCGAGGTGGTCGTGCACGAGGGGAGCCCCGGAGACGAGCGCGGCCTCGAGGTCCACCACCGCCGGCAGCGGCTCGACGTCCACGACGATGTCCTCCAGCGCGTCCTCAGCGACGTAGCGGCTCTCCGCCACGACCATCGCGATCGGCTCCCCCACGTGACGGACTTTATCCTTGGCCAACGGGACCTGGGTGCAGGCGTTGAACACGAGCCCCGCGATGGGTGGGGGCGGAACCAGGAGCGGGCCGGGACGCCAGTAGTCGCCGAGGTCCGCTGCGCCGTACACCGCGACCACGCCGGGCCGGCGGCGCGCGGCCGAGAGATCGATGTCCTTCAGGCGGGCATGCGCGTGCTGGCTCCGCAGGAAGGCGACGTGCAGCATCCCCGCGACCTGAACGTCGTCGACGAAGAGCGCGCGGCCGGTGAGGAGCCGCGCGTCCTCATTGCGGCGGATCGGCTCACCGACGAGGCGACGTGTCACAGGCGAGCCTGACGGCGGCCACGATGTTCTGGTAGCCGGTGCAGCGGCAGAGGCTCCCCGAGAGCGCCTCGCGGATCTCCCGCTCGTTCGGGGAAGGATGGTCCCGGAGGAACGGGACGAGCGTCATGAGCACGCCCGGCGTGCAGAAGCCGCATTGTAGCGCGTGAGCCTCCCGGAAAGCGACCTGCAGCGGATGCAGGGCGCTGCCGGCACTGCCGGGGGCGAGGCCCTCGACCGTAGTGACCTCATGCCCGTCGGCCTGGACCGCGAACATCAGGCACGCCCGCACCGCCTCGCCGTCGAGGAGGACCGTGCAGGCGCCGCACACGCCGTGCTCGCAGCCGACGTGCGTGCCGGTGAGCCCGAGCTCGTGGCGCAGGAAGTCGGAGAGGAGCAGCCGCGGCTCGACCGCCCGCTGGTGACGCACGCCGTTGACCGTGACAGCGACCGTTTCGTGCAAGCTACGGCACCTCCAGCTCCGGGACGATTCTGCTCGCCGGCCTCGGCCCGCTCACCGCGGGTGCGGCGCCCGAAACAGCTTCGCCACCTCCGGCTTGATCACTTTGCCGAGCGCATTCCGGGGGAGCGCCTTCACCACGGAGAGGGCGCGCGGCACCTTGTAGGGCGCGAGTCGTTCCCTCACCCACCCCTGCAGCTCGGACAGGGTGAGATCGCGTGCCGGCGCGAGCTCCAGCGCGGCGCACACCCGCTCGCCCCACTCCGCGTCCTCGACCCCCACAACTGCGCACTCGGCCACGGCGGGGTGCGTGCGCAGCACTTCTTCGATCTCGAGCGCCGAGATCTTGTAGCCGCCCGTCTTGATGATGTCCACACTCGACCGGCCCAGGATCCGGTACGAGCCGCGTTCGAGCGCCGCGACGTCCCCGGTGCGGAACCAACCGTCCTGGAACGCGGCGGCGGTCGCATCGGGGCGCCGCCAGTACTCGAGGAACACACTCGGCCCGCGGACTTGGAGCTCCCCCGGCGTCCCCGCCACGACGGGCGCCCCGCGCTCGTCCACCAATCGCACCTCGACGCCCGGCAGGGGCGTGCCCACAAACCCCGGCCGGCGCTCGCCGCGCAGCGGATTCGACAGCGCCATGCCTATCTCCGTCATGCCGTAGCGCTCGAGCAGGGTGTGGCCGCTGATCTCCCGCCAGCGCTCGAGCGTCCGCACCGGTAGGGCCGCCGACCCCGACACCATGAGTCGCATCCGGCCGCACCCTGCCGACCACTCACGGCGCCGGTCGGGCGGGGCCGCCTCCCAGGCCGCGATCAGGCGGTGGTAGATGGTCGGGACGGCCATGAACAGGGTGAGCTCGCCCCGCCCGATCCGCGCCCACGTCTCGAGCGCATCGAACTGCCCCAGAATGTCGCAGCGCGCGCCGCTCCACAATGCGCAGGTGAGCACGTTCACGATGCCATGCACGTGGTGGAGCGGCAGGACCAGGAGAATGCGATCGTCCGCGCTCCACTCCCAGGCGGTCACGAGCGACGTCACCTGGGCGCGCAGGCGGCCGTGCGTCGTCACCACGCCCTTGGGCTTGCCCGTGGTGCCGCTCGTGTACAGGATCATGGCCCGGCGATCGTCGGGGACGTCGGGGAGCGAGGACCGCGGCTCGGCTGCGAGCGCCTCGGCCGTGCGGAGTCGCCGCACCGCGGGCGCCGCCGGCACGGCATCGAGCCGCGGCGTGAGTCCTGCATCGGCGACGACGACTGCCGCGTCGGCGTCCCGGATCACGTACTCGAGCTCGGGCGGCGGGTGCGACGTGGCGAGCGGAACCGCGACTCCACCCGCGCGCCAGATTCCCCACTGCGTCGCTACGTACTCGAAGCCGGGCGACGCGAGGAACGCGACTCGTGCCTCACAGAGGTCGTCGCGCGGACCGAGCAAACACGCCGCGACGCGGGCGGAGGCATCGAGTAGATCCCGATAGATGAAGGTTCCCTCCGCTGCAGTGATCGCGGTCCGCTCGGCGTGGCCGTACGCGCGGGCGACGAGCATGGGCACGCCGTGTCTCAGTCGTCGATGGCCTGTCGGTGCGTCTCGCGCGTCAGCCAGACCGACATGACCGTGATGAGGACGAGCGCCAGCATGTAAAGCGACACGGGCCAGGACTGCCCGCCGGTGCGGGCCAGCAGCGCAGTGGCGATGAGCGGCGATAGCCCGCCCGAGAACACCGACCCGAGCTGCGATGCGAGCGAGGCGCCGCTATAGCGCACGCGCGTGGGGAACAGCTCTGCGAAGAAGCTCGATTGCGCCGCGTACATCGCGTCGTGTCCGAGCGCCATCGAGACGACCAAGGCGAGCCAGATCAGCGCCGGCCGTCCGGTGTCGAGCAGCGAGAAGAATGGGAACGCGAGGATCCCGCTTGCCACCGCGCCCCAGAGATAGACAGGCCGCCGGCCGACGCGATCCGAGATTGCGCCCCACGCCGGGACGGTGAAGAGGCCGCATGCCGATGCCACGAGCAGGCCGTTCAACGCGATGGTTCGGTCCAGTTTGAGCTGGGTTGCGACATAGGTCAGTGAGAATGTCGTGAAAATGTAGAACAGCCCGTTTTCGGCGAGTCGCGCGCCCGTAGCCAGGAGCATGGACTTCGTGTGCCGGCGGAACACCTCGATCACGGGCATCCGCGCCTCGGCCCCGCGCCGTTTCATCGCCGCGAACACCGGCGACTCGGCCAGGCGATGGCGAATCCACAGCCCGACGACGAGGAGGATGAAGCTCAGGAGGAATGGCGCGCGCCATCCCCACGCCATGAACGTGGCCTCGGGGTAGCTCGAGAAGTGGCGGAACGCGAGGGTCGAGAGCAACAGGCCGATTGCCACCCCCATCTGCGGCCAGCTCCCGTAAAACCCGCGGCGACGCGCCGGCGCATGCTCGATCGCCATCAGCACCGCCCCGCCCCATTCGCCGCCGATCCCGAGCCCCTGGAGCAGCCGCATGGCCACGAGGAGAATCGGCGCCCAGATCCCGATGGTGGCGTAGGTGGGAAGCAGGCCGATCGCCGTCGTCGCCAGCCCCATGATGAGGAGCGTCAGGTACAGCATCGTCTTGCGGCCGAGCCTGTCGCCGTAATGGCCGAAGACGATGCCGCCGATGGGCCGCGCCATGAACCCCACGGCGTAGGTCGCGAACGCGGCGATGGTGCCTGCGAGAGGCTCGAACGTCGGAAAGAACAGCCTGTTGAAGACGAGCGCGGCGGCAGTACCGTAGAGGAAGAAGTCGTACCACTCGATGGACGTCCCGACGAGGCTGGCGGCGGCGACCTGCAGAATTTCCGAACGGCTTTCCAGGTCGCGTTCGCGCGGGGCGACGGGGGCGGCCATCATGCCTCCATGAAGGGCAGGGGGAGGGCGACCGTGCCCGCACTGATCATGTCACACCGGCGTCGAGATGGCAACCGAGCCGCCTGGCCCGGGGGGCTCGCCCTCATCCCCGGCCAATCCGGTCGAGCCTGTGACGTCGTCTAGAAGGTGCAGTGGACGACGACGAGAGCGAGAGTCCCGTGACCGCGGGCGATTCGCGCGTTCAGTGCCGGGCCGCGATCTTCTATGGTGACTCGAACGGTTGGTTGGAGGCACAACTATGGCCGTTAGGCTTCGTCCCGGCGGATCCGCCGGCCTGGGGCTCGCGCTGGCGCTGGCGTTGCCGCCGGCGTTGGCCACTCGCACGGCAGGCGCTCAGGACACCACGAAAGGATGGAACCGGATGCATTCGCAGAAGCGAAGCGACGCCGAGTTGCGGCGCGCGCTGACACCCCTGCAGTACGAAGTGACCCAGCACGAAGCCACCGAGCCGCCGTTCCGGAACGAGTACTGGGACAACCACCGCACCGGGATCTACGTGGACGTCGTCTCGGGAGAGCCGCTCTTTAGCTCGCTCGACAAGTTCGAGTCGGGCACGGGTTGGCCCAGCTTCACGAAGCCGTTAGAAGCAGCGAACATCACCCGAAAGACCGATCGGTCGCTCTTCGTGGAGCGCATCGAGGTCCGCTCGGCGGGCGGCGACTCGCACCTCGGCCACGTGTTCGATGACGGCCCGCCCCCCACTGGCCTGCGCTATTGCATCAATTCCGCAGCGCTGCGGTTCATCCCCGTGGAGCGGCTGAAGGAGGAGGGGTACGGGCAGTACCTCGCTCTCTTCCAGAGCGCCGCGAGTAAGGACCCGGCGCACAAGTAATCGTCCTCCCGCTCCCCGGGGTGAGCGCATCGCTTCGTAGCGTTCGCCCTGCAACAATCGCCTCGACTCGGTGCAGCGGCGGGCAGTCGCAGGCCCGCCGCGCGGCACGCTCGTTGCCGCAGCGGGGCGCCACGCGATTTCTCAATGGAGGACATCATGCTTCGCGTGTGCGCACTCTGCTCTCTCGCCTTCGTGCTCGCCTGCGACCGGGACTGGCAGAGCCCGAGCGCACCGGGGCGGCTCGAGGCCGCCACGTTGCCGAGCGTCGTGGGCAGCTACAACGCGACCTTCGTGGGAACCATCACCGGCCCGTTTGGGCGGCGTTCTACCTACACGTGCCCCGGTAGCGTGGACATCCCGACGCAAGCGGACAGCACATTCTCGGGCGGCTTTGCGGAGGCGGGCTCGACCGACTGTCAACAGGAGTCGGGGACGATCGCGGGCGTCGTGCGGCCGGACGGCGGCGTGACGTTCACCGCCGACCTGCCCGGGGGTGGCAGCGACATCTGGCAAGATGGCGCCGAGCGATTGGGCTGTGCCCTCGTGAGGAGCACTCCGTTCAGGGGTACGCTTTTGGTGGGCACGCTTTTCGCCGAGGGGAATGGCGTCTACGACTGCTGGTTCGGCACCGTCAATGTCGATATCCAGGTGTCCGCGACGAGGACGTAGGCCGGCGGCGCTCGATACTCCTCATCACTGCTGGCCGAAGGCGACGAGACGTCGTTTTCGTGCGATCAAGAGGACCGAGGGCGTCAGGAGCCAGCGGCCCGAAGACAGTGCATAGACCAGTCGCGCGAACTGAACGTAGCGGGCCCGCGCGAAGCGCGTCGCCGAGTTCCCGACCCGGAGCTCGGCCGGGCGGGCGACCACCTCGAAACCGGCCGCCTCCAATCGCCGCGTGAGGAATCGGCGCGAGAACACGAAGAGGTGCTCCGGGTTGAAGAATGCGATTCGATCCCGGCGCGCCCAAGCGCGGCGCGTACCGACGGCTCGGAGCACGGATTGACAGGTGCGAATCAACCTCCAGACATTGGGGGCTCTGATCAAGAGCGCGCCGCCGTCGGCCACCAGACGCGGGAGCAGTTTCCATAGGGTCGCGGCCTCGGGCTCGTAGTAGATCACGTCGCTCATCACGACGACGTCGAACGGCGCGAGGACGCTTTCCAGCGCGCGCGCCGAGCCACAGATCGCCTCGAGACCGTACGTCTTGCGGGCCCACCGGCATGCCGAGTCGGAGATATCGACAAGCGTGCCCTTGAGATCGGGTCGGCGCCGCTGGACGGCTGCGAGGAAGTGACCCTTGGCGCCCCCGAAGTCCAGGACACGCCCCCCGCGTCGCGCGCATTGGTCCGTCAGGAGCACGAGCTGCTCGAACACGCGCCTTCGCTGCTCGACGAAGTAGCGCTCGTCCTTGTAGGCCCTTTCAAAATGCGCCCGCGTGACGTCCGGGTTGAGCCGTGTGTCCGAGTAAGCGACGCCGCAGCTCTTGCAGAGTCTGAGCTTCGACAGCGTGCTGTAGTGTACGTACTGGCCTATCTCGCTGTACGAAGCGCCCCCGCATTCCGGGCACCGCGTCAGCCGCTCGGACTGGGTCGCGCGGAACCCGTGCCGACGTGCGTAGTCGAGCCAGGTGTGGGCGTCGGGGAAGCCCTGCGTGGTCACAGTGGGAAGGAGCCCGTCAGGAGCACCCATCGTCACGGGTGGGTGAGTCTTCTGACGCAATGCGTCAGCCTTTGTGTGTAGCATCGCCGCATCAGTCTCAATATGCGAGCCCGCAACCTCCCCGCAAGGCACTCCTGAGCCAGCGCCGTCTCGTGCCCGTTTCCACGACGGAATGGCCTGCGGAGCGGTCCTGCCACGATGTGAGAACGCAGCACTCGTGGTTGATCACCTATCTGCCCGCGCGGGTCCCGTTCCTGTGCACGGACTATCTCGGCGTGATCCGGCCCTTGAGGTCTAGCGCCTCTTAGCGGGCACACAGGACCGGTCCCGGCGACATCGGCGGCCGTCGCCCTGCTCACTGCCGGCGCACGCGTACGGCGTCGGCGACGACCACCAGGCCGGCGACGTCCCGCCGCAACAGCACCACCCGGCTCCAACCGGCGGGGAATGCCCAGGTTCCGAGCGCGTGCCAGCGGCCACCACCCGTGGTCTGGTCCTGGCGCACGATGGCGAGGGTGTCGCCCGCCGCGCCGATCACCGCGTAGACCGCACGGGGCGAGCGATTGGCCCCGCTCGTCCAGCGCGCGTCCACGGCGCGCGGGCCGGCCGCATCCAGCCGAAACGAGAAGACGGCACCGTCGGTCGCGTCCGGGAGCGTCGCAGCCCATCGATATCCGCCGCCGTAGTAGTCCGGCGTCGTCGCCGTCGCGGGCCACGCCGCGGGGATCGCCGCGACGGCGAACGCGGGATCGTTGAACTGTACCGAGTCGTCTACGACGACCTCGCCGCAGCGCGCCTGCACCTGGTGGACATACGCGACCCAGGGCCAGTGCGGCCCCGGGTCAATCCGGTTTTGGGGCTGGAGCTGCCCGTGGGCGAGGATGTGCTGCCAGTCCCGCGGAATGCCGCGGTCGCGCGTGACGTCGCAGACGAGAGCGGCGGACGCTTGGAGCTGGGAGGAGGGGAAGGAATCTTGGGAGGCAAACCCCGCGTGCTCGATCCCGACCGTGAAGTCGTTGCTCTGTACGCCCTCGAGCCGGCAGTCGTGCTCGTGGTTCAGGGCGCAGTCGTAGAGCGCTGCTATGTGCCACGCGCGATCACGCTCCAGCACGAGCTGCGAGATCTCGCCGCCGTCCTCGCTAACCAGGTAATGGGCGCTCACCTGCGAAGCGGGGTTCAGAAGCCAGCTCCAGCAACTTGTGTAGTTGCTCTCGCAGGTATGGATGATCACCACATGGGTGACCCCCGTCGAGTCGGCCGGCCGCTGATTGAAGTTGGGCGACGCACGCCAGACTGCGGGAGAATAGTCCGGCGCACCGCCGGACACCGGCGGTGGCTTCGGGCAGGAAGCAGGCGCCGCGGCGGCGCTCGGGCCCGCGCGGGGGCCGAGCGCGCGGTACACCTCGCGGGTATAGGCCGTGCGACCCTCCGGGAGCTCGATCCCGCTGAACCGGGCGGCGAGCGTGCCCCATTGCTCGGGGCGCGAGCGGTCGACTCGGGTCTCGGCCGCGTCGGCGTCCAGCAGGGCCGCCGCGGCGCGGATGTTCGAGACGGCGTCGCGGCGCGCCCTCTCGAGAGGGACGCCCGCGAGCGTAGCACCTCGCTCGAGTGCGGCGCCGCGTAGCGCCATCACTCCGAACGCGGGCTCCCTGCCGGGGAATTCTTCGGCGCCCTGAACCATCTGCCAACGCGTCTCGACCCATCCGATCGCCTTTAGGAGACTCGCCGGCACTCCGAACTCGGCGCCCGCGGCGGCGAACGCGGAGTCGTAGGGCGAAGCGATGGAGTCAACCCCGGCGAAGCGCGCGACGCCCGGCTGGGGACAGGGTTCTGTGCTCACGGACGGCGCGCCGCATCCACTCACGACGCCCGCCACGGCCGCGACGAACGCGGCGGTGTTCCCTCCCCTCATCATCATTCGCCGGTCACGGCTCGTGGCGGAGATCGATGATCACGCGGGCCGGCGCCGCCGTTTCGAGAACGCGGTAACGGCGGCGTGCGTGGAGCCCGAGAACCCACTCGACCTGTCCCTCAAAGTCGCATACGAGCTTGATCTCGTTGGCGGCGCGCAGCCGCGGAGTCCACTCGCGCCGCGCGACGGTCGGATTGCCTCGTTCGTCGTGCATCTGAGCGGGCTCGAACCGTACCACCAGGTGCCCGGCGCCCATGAGCGACACGGTATCGCCGGACCCGCAGCGGCGGATCGGCCGGTCGGCGTACTCCACCTCGTAGCCGGGCGCGCTGTCGCCCGCGAACTCGAACACGACGCGGTCGTATGCCGCGTGTGGAGCGAGTCGCACGGCCCGAAGAATCGCGGGGTGCCTACCGGGCCGGGCGCGACGCACGGCGTTCATCGAGCCGGCAAAGGCCGCGCTGGTATCCTGCGGGGGAACGACTACGGCGGTTCTCGCGCCGGCCGGCCGGCCACACGCGCCGGGGAGAAGCAGGGCGACGTAGAGGATCGTGCGCACTGTACCGGGCACGCCAGTGGCGCGCCCCTCCATTGTACACCCGGCCGGCTTCGTGGTCTCGATGTTCCCCTGCAGCCCTCAGCCGCCCGGCTCGGTGTACAGGAGCAGGTCGACTCCGGCCAGGAGCACGGGCAAGAGCCACGCCGCCCCGAGCCTCCGAGCGACCGGATGCGGAAGCTCGGTCACGGTCTTGCTCGCGGCGCCGATCGCGAGCGAAGCGCCCAGGATGCGGTGCTGCACTGTCAGGAGGACCGGCGGCGCATCAGTCTTGTGCTGGGCATGAAACCAGAAGATCGCTCCGGCCGCGAACATACCGATCGGCAGCGGGACCCGCCATATCCACCGTCGCAAGCGTGCCTCAGCCCGCAGTAACTCGGCCAGACCGACGACGAGGCACAGCCCCGCCAGCGCGAAATGTTGCTCGGTCGCTGCGTCTATCGACCCGTGCTTCGCATCGCCGTGCAGCACGGGAAGGAGCGCGCCTTGCGCCGCGAACAGGAGCAGCGTGGCAGCCGGGGCGAGCCGTAACGCTCCAAATCGCCACATTCGGGTTTCGTATAGCATCGACACGAGGGCGAGCGCACTGAGCTCGCCACCCACGATCCAATGAGCTTGCTCGGACGTGAGACCCATGTGACCTCCTTCTCGGGTCTGAAGCCGGTGACGCATGCAAGCTTCGCGCCCCCGCGTGACCCCCATCACGGCGGCGTCCTCTCAACGGGAGTACGCTGTGCATTCGATTCTCTGTAAAGGGCGAACCGCTGGTGACGGCGGGGCGCAAAGCCAAGGGGTCTCAGATGCGACCTGAGACAGCCCGGCTGCCAGGGGAGCAGCGGCCCCACGCCTTCGACCGGAGTGCGGGCCGTTTTGCATAGGGGAAGGACATGCGCGCATGTGGACTCGCGACGCCCCGTTAGCCGCTGAGCACCGCCGCCTCCGGCGCGCGGGCTTCACCCTCCTCGAGCTGATGATCGTCATCGTGATCTTCGGCACCCTCTCTATGGCGTCCTGGCCGTCCGTCGCCCGCATCGTCACCCACTCCCGTGTCAACCAGGCCGCGAGGGTGGTCGGCCACGATCTGGTCGTGGCCGGCTCCGCCGCCGCGCGGCAGCGCCGTCCCGTCCGCCTCACGCTTGATGTCGGCAACCAATCCTTTACGGTGAGCGACCGCGCCACCGGCGCTACCCTTTGGCAGCGCTCACTCGGCCGGGACAGCGAGTACGGGCTCGACTCGGTCACGTTTTCGGCCACTCCGGTCGACCTCTTTCCCAACGGGTTCACCTCCCGCGCCCTCACGGTGACTGTATGGGCGCGGGACTATTCGCGCCGCGTCGTCGTGTCGCGCGCCGGATGGGTGCGGGTACCGTGAGACCGCGCGCGTCCCAGGCCGGCTTCTCGCTCGTCGAGCTCATGGTCGCGGTCGTGCTGCTCGGGGCCATCCTGGTCGGGGTGGCGCAGATGTCCTTCGTGTTGGCGCGGCGATCCTACGGCATGTCCGGCACCCACGCTCGGGATGCCGTGATTGCGCAGCAGGTCGAGCAGTTCACGGCCCTGCCGTTCGATTCGCTCAAGGGCAGAGCGGGAACGATCACCGTCAACAAGCCGCCGCTCCCCTACCAGCGCACCGTGATGGTGGACAGCCTGTCTCCCAAGTGGCGCCGGGTGACGCTCGTCGTCAAACCCCTGAACCCGGCGGTTCGGCCGGACACGGTGGTGCTCGAGCGGGCCAAACCCGGCGGCAACCCGTTCAACAAACCATGAGGGGGCGCCGCGGTTTTACGCTCGTCGAGCTGCTCGTCAGCATGCTGATTCTGGGGATCATCGGCGCGGCACTGACGAAGCTGTTCGTCTCTCAGTCCCGCCTCTACGACCAGCAGACGCAGCTGCGTCAGGCGCGCTTCGTCTCCCGCGCCGCGATTAACGCGGCGCTCTCCGATCTCCGGATGGTCGAAGTGACGGCCGGCGTGGTCTCGGCGACGCCAAGGGCGATCACGGCACGGGTGCCCTACGCCCTCGGCGTCGTGTGCGCCAATTCGCCGCTCCAGACGACGCTCTCGTTGCTTCCCGTGGATTCGACGGCGTATGCGACGGCCGGCTTCTCGGGGTACGCCTGGCGCGATACCCGTGGCAATTACACCTATGTCGAAGCAGGAGCCACGGTAGGCCCGGACGACCCCTCGCTTTGCGCCTCGGCGAACGTCACCGTCCTCCCCGGGGGCAGAGTGGTTGCGGTCCGGCCGCCGCTCCCCGCCGCCCTCCCGCCCGTCGTGGCGGTCGGGACCACGGTGTTGCTGTTCCAACGCGTCGTCTACGAATTCAAGAGCTCCGTGACCCTCCCGGGGCGGACGGCTCTCTGGCGGACGATCGTCGCCTCGCGCCAGAGCGATGAGCTCGTCGCTCCATTCGACACCTCGGCCAAGTTTCGCTTCTACGTCCAGGGCGGCGATACCGCGCAGCGCGCGGTGCCGCGCGAGCTCGCGAGCATACGTGGACTCGAGCTCGACTTTAACGCGCAGAGCGAGCACCCGCCTGAGGGCAGCTCCGCGCCCCAGAAGGCCCAGATGGTGGCGGCGGTCTTCTTCAACAATCAGGTGAAGTAGACCGTGCGATCCGGATCCTGCGCGCGGCCTGGGGCGAGCGAGCGCGGTACGGCGCTCCCCATGGCGATGCTGGTCATAGCCGTCTTTGCGGTCTTGCTCGCGGCCGGGTTCTCGGCGTTGGGGAGTGAGCGCCGGGTGAACGCGAATGACGAAGCCGAGCTGGACGCATTCACGCTCGCCGAGACCGGCCTGGAGCGCTTCGTCGCGCGGCGCGACTCTCTGGGGTTCACCGCCGTGCCGCCCGCCGTGACGGAGTCCACCCGGATGGTCTTCCGATGGGGTTACGCGGATGTCGTGCTCCGGCGGGTCCGCGAGGACACGGTCGCGCAGCTCTACGGGTATGTCGTTCGCTCGCACGCGGTGAGCACGGTGAAGGCGCTCCGCGGCACGCCACAGGCCGAGCGCACGGTGGCGCAGTATGCCGCCTGGCAGACCGGGAGCATGGAGGTGCCGGCGAGCTGGACCAGCCTGACCGGCCTCCGGAAGAACGGCGCCTCCGACATGGGGACGGGAGGCGCCGACGCCTGCGGGAAGATGCCGCCCGTCGCCGGCGTCGCCGTGCCGGCGAACCCGGGCTACACCCAAAACGGCGCCGGCCTCGCGCCCCAGGGGAGTCCGCCGGTAAAGACTCTGGCCCCGACGCCGGCTCAGATGGCCGACTCGGTATCGATCGACTGGAACGGCATCGTCAACGGGAACGCGGTGACGCCGGACGTCACGATTCCACCCGGATCCTGGCCGTCATTCTTCGACACCACGTACTACCCCGTCATTCGCGTGAACGGGGACTTCACTCTCCCGGGGGATGGCCGGGGGCTCCTCATCGTCACCGGAAGCCTGACGATGAATGGCAACGTGACGTGGCACGGGCTCGTGCTGGTGGGGAACAACGTGACGTCGAATGGCAACGATGGCGTCGACGGCGCTACGATCACGGGGCTCAACGTCAAGCTGGGCGCCATCCTGCCCGAGCAGGACGTTGGCAACGGAACGAAGCGCTTCAACTACAACTCATGCACTGTCGCGCGCGCGCTTTCGCGGTACGGACAACTCGTCCCGTACACCAATGCTTGGGTCGACAACTGGCCGACGTACTGACCGGCCGCCGGGGCGCTTGACCGCGGAGCCGCCGTTCACCATTGTGATGCATCCCTGAGAAGACCCCCGGCCCCGTTGCGCCCACGACCAGGCCAACGGGGCGTGTTGTGTGCGGGAGGCAGCTCCAATGAATTCCAGAGCCCTGCTTGACAGTCTCGAGGCCGGGGTGGCGGCGATCGGTCCCGACTGGACGATCGTGGAGTGGTCCGCCGCCGCCGCGCGGATGACCGGCCTGCCCGCGGACCGGGTCCTGGGCCGAACGTTCTGGACGGCCTTTCCCCTCGCGCAGACCACGCAGATCGAGCGCGTGCTCCGTGAGGTGCTCACCACGGGCCGGTCCCGCACTTACGTCGTGCCGGCGGGCGCGCCGGACGTCCCGGGGTTGGTTCTCGAAACGCGGGTCACGCGGGGACCGGACGATCAT
>DATDFP010000287.1:0-3036 GCA_036522535.1 Gemmatimonadales bacterium | reverse complement strand
GGATCGCGGAGAGGGCATGTCTGACCCCGGGCGCCAACCCGGGGATCTCGGAGAGGGCATGACTGACCCCGGGCGCCACTCCGGGGATCTCGGAGAGGGCATGACTGACCCCGGGCGCAAGCCCGGGGATCGCGGAGAGGGGATGACTGACCCCGGGCGCAAGCCCGGGGATCTCGGAGGGGCGGTGTCTGACCCCGGGCGCCAACCCGGGGATCTCGGAGAGGGCATGACTGACCCCGGGCGCAAGCCCGGGGATCCGGAGGACCGCGGCCTGGAGACCATTTACTTCGGCGGCGGCACGCCGTCCTTGCTTCCCCCCGACGCGATCGCAACGCTTCTCACGTCTCTCCGCGACGGTTTTCCGGTGACGTCTTCCCGTGACGCTGTTGAAGTCACATTGGAGGCGAACCCCGAGGACGTGACGCCAGAGGCAGCGACGAGCTGGTATCGCGCCGGAATCAATCGCATCTCCCTCGGCGCCCAATCGTTCGACGACCGCGTGCTGCACTGGATGCACCGCTCCCACGATGCGGCGCGCATCGGGTTCGCCGTACGGACGCTGCGGGCCGCGGGGATCGACAACATCTCGCTCGACCTGATCTTTGCCCTGCCCGCCGATCTCGGGCGCGATTGGGCGCGTGACCTGGACCAGGCGCTCGCCCTGCGCCCGGCTCACCTCTCGGTCTACGGTCTCACCGTGGAGGAGCGCACGCCGCTCGCCCGCTGGATCTCGCGCGGCGCGGCGGCGGCCCCACCGGACGATCTCTACGCCGAAGAGTACTTGCTGGCACACTCGCGGCTCGCGGCTTGCGGCTATCAGTTCTACGAGGTCTCGAACGCCGCTCGCGATGGTCGCCGCTCGCGTCACAACTCGGCCTACTGGTCGGGACGTCCGTACGCCGGCCTGGGGCCCGCGGCCCACTCGTTCGACGGCGCGGTACGGCGCTGGAACATCGCGGCGTGGGAGGCGTACCGTCGCGCGGTCGCAGCAGGCCGGTCGCCTGTCGCGTCACAGGAGGTCCTCACCGACGAGCAACGGGAACTGGAGCGGGTATATCTCGCGTTGCGCACCGATGCCGGACTGCCAATCACCGCCCTGCACCGTCCTCCACCGCCCTCCACCGCCCGGTGGATCTCGGAGGGCTGGGCGGAGCTGCGGGACGGCAGTCTGGTCTGCAGTGCCGAGGGCTGGCTCCGGCTCGACGCCTTGGTGCGCGACTTGACCGGCTGTGGCACAACGAGCTAAATTGTTAGCAGGTAACAGCTTGGCTGATATGACAGCATCCCTCAACGAGCGCGAGCGTCAGGTCCTCGAAGCCGTCATCGAGACCTACGTCGAAACCGCCGAGCCGGCGGGGAGTCGCACTGTCTCGAAGCGTTTCGGGCTCGCCCTGTCGCCCGCCTCCATCCGCAACACCATGAGCGACCTGGAGGAGAAGGGGTACCTCTACCACCCCCACACCTCCGCCGGCCGGATCCCCACCGATCTCGCGTATCGAGTCTACGTCAACTCGTTGATGCGGCTGCCGCCCGTCACGGCGTCGGAGTCGCACCAGATCCGCGAAGGGCTGGGCGAGCATACGGCGGTGGACCAGATCCTCGAGCGCGCGGCCCAGGTGCTGGGGGTGCTGACGAAGGAGCTCGGCGTCGCCGTCGGTCCGACGCTCGATGCGGCGGTGCTCGAGCGGCTCGAGCTGCTGCAGGCATCATCGGAGCGGCTGTTGTTGGTGCTCACCCTCAAGAGCGGCGTGGTGCGGTCGATTTTCGTCGAAGTGCCCGCGCAGTTGGCGCCGGAAGCGGTGGCCCAGGTCGGCGTGGTGTTGAACGAACGGCTCGCGGGACTGACGCTGCGTGAGATCCGTGGCACGCTCCCCGAGCGGCTGCGCGACGCCTCGCCGGACGCGGAGTCGAGCGAGCTGCTCAACATCTTCATCCAGGAAGCCGACGAGCTGTTCGACATGCCTACGGCGGGGAACGCGGGAGTCGGGGTGGTGCTGGGGAGCGCGCAGCTCCTCGCCGGCCAGCCGGAGTTCGCCACCAAGGAGCGGCTGCAGGGGCTCATGGAGGTCACCGAGCGACGCGACCTGCTGCGTGAAGCGCTCGCCCAACGGCTGGGCCAGGGACTCACGATCACCATCGGCAGCGAGCATCTGGACCCGAAGCTCGCCCGCTTCACGCTCGTCACCGCCTCGTATCGCCTCGGCGCGCTCGCCGGCGTCATCGGGGTGATGGGTCCGACGCGCATGCCGTACGACAAGATCGTCGCGCTCGTGGATCACACGAGCCGTCTGGTGGGGGAGCTGCTCGAGTGACGCACGACTATTACGCCCTGCTCGGAGTCCCGCGCGACGCGGACGAAGCCGAGATCAAAAAGGCGTACCGCCGCCTCGCGATGCAGCACCATCCCGATCGCGTGGGCCCGGACGAGAAGCAGGCGGCGGAAGCCAAGTTCAAGGAGATCACGGAGGCGTACGAGGTCCTGCGGGATCCCGAGAAGCGCGCCTCGTACGACCGCTATGGTGCGGCCGGCCTGCGCCGCGGAGCGGGGGCGGGGGCGGGCGACTTCGGGTTCGCGCACTTCGACCTGTCCGAAGCGCTCAACGTGTTCATGCGCGACTTCGGCGGGCTGGGCGGCTTCGACGCGCTGTTTGGCGGCGGGCGGGGCCGGCCGGAGCAGCACCGCGGCCAGGACCTGAAGGTGACGCTCAAGCTCAATCTCGCCGAGGTGGCGAGCGGCACCACCAAGAAGCTCAAGGTGCGCACTTACGAGCGCTGCGTGGAATGCGGTGGCAGCGGCGCGACGAAAGGCTCGCGCCCCACGACCTGTGGCACCTGCGGCGGCTCGGGCGAGGTGCGGCGCGCCGCCCGCTCCATGTTCGGCCAGTTCGTCTCCGTGTCGCCCTGTCCCACCTGTGCCGGCGAGGGCAGCGTGATCGCCCAGCCGTGCGCGAAGTGCCAGGGGGAAGGCCGGGTCCGCGCCGAGAAGACAGTGGAGATCAACGTCCCCGCCGGTGTCGCCGATCATCATTACCTCAC
>DATDFP010000286.1:0-8463 GCA_036522535.1 Gemmatimonadales bacterium | reverse complement strand
CGGGAAACGGGAGAGGGCCCGAGTGTCTGGTCGAGGCCGCGACGCACCCGGACGCGCAGATCGTCGTGAACGCGATCGTCGGGGCCGCGGGGCTGCCGGCGACGCTGGCGGCGCTCTCGGCGGGGAAGCGGGTCGCGCTCGCGAACAAGGAGACGCTCGTCATGGCCGGCGAGCTGGTGGTGCGCGCCGCGCGCGACGGCCGCGGCGAGATCGTCCCGGTGGATTCCGAGCACAGCGCCGTCCTGCAATGCATCACCGGCCGGCGCCCGACCGAAGTGGCCCGGCTGATCCTCACGGCGTCGGGCGGTCCATTCCGGACCTGGGCGCCCGAGCGCGTGGCGCAGGCGACCGTGGAAGAGGCGCTGCGCCACCCGACGTGGAAGATGGGCAGAAAAATCACCGTGGATTCGGCGACCCTCGTCAATAAGGCACTCGAAGTGATCGAGGCCCACTTCCTGTTCGGCCTGGCCTACGAGTCGGTCGACGTCGTCGTGCACCCGCAGTCGGTCGTACACGCGTTCGTCGAATTCGTGGATCGGTCGGTGCTCGCCCAGGTGGGATTCCCCAACATGGAGCTGCCGATCCTCTACGCCCTCACGCACCCCGAGCGGGTCCCCGACGAGGGGACGAGGGCGTTCGATCCCGTGGCGGTGGGCGCGCTCACCTTCGAGCCGATCCGGCCGGAGATCTACGCCGCCTACGCCCTGGGCCGCGCGGCGGCGGCCGCGGGCGGCACCACCCCCACCGCGTTCAACGCCGCGAACGAAGTGGCGGTGGAGTTGTTCCTCGCGGGGAAAATCCGCTTCGGGCGCATCGCGCAGACGATCGAGCGCGTGCTCCAGGCGTACCGGCCGACCGGGGCGAGCACGCTCGAGGCGGTGCTCGCGGCGGACGGGGAGGCGCGCCGCCTGGCGCTTGAGGCCGCATGCTCCTGACGCTCGCCGCGTTCGCCGTCGTCCTCGGCGTGCTCATCTTCGTCCATGAGGCAGGCCACTTCATGGCGGCGAAAGCGGTGGGCATCCAGGTGCTCCGATTCTCACTCGGGTTCGGTCGGCCCGTCGTGAGCTTCCGCCGCGGCGAGACGGAGTATTGGATCTCGTGGATCCCGTTCGGGGGATACGTCAAGATGGCCGGCGTCGAGGACGAAGGGCCGGCGGGAGCCCTGGAAGGCGGCAAGAGCCCGGTGCCCGTTGACCCGGCGCGGGCGTTCGATCGCAAACCCCTGTGGGCCCGTTTCGTCGTCGTCCTGGCCGGCGTCACGATGAACGCCGTGTTCGCGTTCGCCGTGTACTCCGGGCTCGCGTTCGCCGGGGCCCTCGGTCCGGAGAGCATCGCCACGACGCAGGTGGATTCGGTGGTCGTCAGCGAGTTGCCGCCGCGGGCCGGCGCCCTGGCCGCGCTGCGTCGCGGCGACCGCATCACCGCAGTGAATGGCGACTCGGTGCGGACGTGGGGCGACCTCCGTCTCAAGCTCGTCAACGCGCCCGGCCCGCTGCGCGTCAGCGTCGCCGGGCGCGCCGACCCCATCGTGCTCGACGTCCCCGAGACGGACACGACGACCCGCTACGGGATGATCCTGGCCCTGAGCCCGGCCTTGCCTCCCGTCATCGCCAGAGTCCAGGCCGGTAGCGCGGGCGAGCGTGCCGGACTCAAGTCTGGCGACCGCATCCTGACGATCGATGGAGTCACGGTGCAGTCGTGGCAGGACTTTGCTCGCACGGCGCGGAGCAGTCCGGAGCGGGAGCTCTCGGTCGAAGTGCTGCGGGGCGCGGCGCGCGTTTCGCTCCGGGTCGTGCCGCAGCGGCGGGAGGAGAAAGATTCGGTCACGAAAGAAGTGCGGAGCTTCGGCTTCGTGGGCGTCGGACCACTCCTCGTTCCGAGGCCCGGCGTGTTGGGTGCCACCGGCATCGGGTGGCAGGAGACACGAGACCGCGCCGCGCTGATCCTCGGCTTTCTCGCGAAGTTCGTGACGGGCAAAGCCTCGCCGCGCGAGCTTGGCGGCCCGCTCCTGATCGGACAGATCTCAGGGCAGGCCGCCCGGGTCGGTCTCGGGACATTCCTCGGCTTCATGGCGTTCCTGTCCGTGAACCTCGCGATTCTCAACCTGCTGCCGATCCCGATCCTCGACGGCGGGCAGGCCGCGTTCCTCTTAGCGGAAGCCGTGCGCCGGAAGCCTCTGCCGCTCGAGCTCCGCCTGCGCCTCACGCAGATCGGCTTCGTCGTGCTCCTCGGCATCATGATCCTCGCCACGTCGAACGACATCCTTCGCTGGCTCGGGCATGTCTTCGGGCGCTAGCGATCAGGCCTGCACCGGTTCAGCTCGGTGTGAATAGTTGGAACGCCACCAGGCGGGCGCTCGAGCGGTATGTGGCGGGCCGGCTCGATGCCGACAGCGTCGTAGCCGCCGTCACGGCCGCGTACTACCGGGAAACGGGAAAAGGGAAACGGGAAACGGGGAAGAGCGGAACGGGAGGGGGAGAACGGGAAACGTTGCGTCCCGTCGTTGAGGTCATCGAGCGCGCGGCGCCCGGCGTCGTCGAGCTCGCGGGCAGCCCCGATGGTCCGGGGTTCGAGATCAGGGTCGCGGAGCGCCCGTTTCCGGCGCAGTACGAACTGGAGCTGCGGCGCGCGGCTGAAGCGGTGCTGGGAGCGTGGAATGCCGGGCCGAATCGGGGGGCGCAGGACGTAGGGGCGCAGGATGTTTGGGCGCAGGATGTAGGGGCGCAGCATGCTGCGCCGCTACAACGTACCGGATGGGCATCGCGTCTCGTCCGAGCGATTCTGCGCCTGTTCAACGCATCGACTTGAGCGCCTGCGCTGCCGCCCGGCTCGCTCCTTAGCCGGTGGGGCTTTACAAACGAGGGTCGAGCGCCTAAGTTGGTGCGCTCTCAATAATTAGGGAACTGAAGCCGATGTACGACAAGGCGACGCCGGTCAGGAAGTACGGGCGGCACGAGGGGGACACGGGGTCGGCCCCGGTCCAGGTCGCGCTGCTCACCGAGCGGATCAACAGCCTCACCGATCACTTCCGGGTCCATGGGAAGGACTTCCACGGGCAGCGCGGCCTCTTGCGGATGGTGAGCAAGCGGCGGCGGCTGCTCGAGTACCTGAAGCGGACCGACCTGGAGCGGTATCGGCAGCTCATCGAGGAGCTGGGTCTCCGCCACTAATGCAAATGGCGTCGCGCTGGGCGTCCCGGGAAGAGCACCGGGGCGCCTGGCGTATTTCTGATTGCTCTAGACAGGCAATATGGTGAAGCACGTCGAACGCACTTTCGCGGGCCGGCCCTTGAAGCTGGAAGCGGGCAGGTTGGCCAAACAGGCGGCGGGATCGTGCCTGCTGCAGTTCGGTGAGACCGTGGTGCTGGCCACGGTCACCGTATCCGACAACGTCTCAACCCTCCCGTTCTTTCCCCTCCAGGTCGAGTACCGCGAGAAGAGCTATGCCGCCGGGAAGATCCCGGGCGGGTTCTTGAAGCGCGAGGGGCGGCCCTCGGACGAGGAGATCCTGTCCGCCCGGGTCATCGACCGTACCATTCGGCCGCTGTTCCCCGACGGCTTCAAGAACGAGGTCCAGGTCTTCGTCTACGTCCTCTCGGCGGACCAGGAGAACGACGCGGACGTGCTCGGGGCGACGGCCGCGTCGGCCGCCCTGATGATCTCGAAAGTGCCCTGGAACGGCCCGATCGCGGCCGTGCGAGTGGGCCGGGTCGAAGGCGCGTGGATCCTGAACCCGACGTTCCAGCAGCTCGAGTTCTCCGACCTGGATGTCATCGTCTCCGGTTCGCACGACTCGATCGTGATGGTCGAAGGCGGCGCCCTCGAGCTCACCGAAGCCGAGGTCGTGAAGGCGCTCGAGGTGGCGCAGAAGGGGATCCGCGAGCTGCTCGACGCCGCGGACGAGCTGGTCGCCGAGATGCGCCAGCCCAAGATGGAGTGGACCAAGGTCGAGCCGGCCCCCGAGCTGGTGAGGCGGGTGAAGGAGCTCGCCGAGGCCCGGGTGCAGGAGGCGTTGAACCTGCCCGAGAAGGCGGAGCGGACCCAGGCGCTCGGCGCCCTGAAGGCGACGATCCAGGAGCAGCTTGCAGCCGAGTTCCCGGACAACGTGAAGGATGTCGCCACGCTGATCGAGGACATCGAGTACCGGACGATGCGCGAGCAGGTGCTGTCGCACGGGGAGCGCGTCGACGGACGCGATCTGGACACGGTACGGCCGATCACCTGTGAGGTGGGCGTGCTGCCGCGGACCCATGGCTCGGCGCTGTTCACGCGCGGCCAGACCCAGGCGCTCGTGTCGGTCACGCTGGGGACGGTGAGCGACGAGCAGCGGATCGACTCGATCGACGTGCCCGACGAGACGACCAAGTCTTTCATGCTCCACTACAACTTCCCGCCGTTCTCGACCGGTGAAGTGCGGCCCATCCGCGGGGTGTCGCGCCGTGAGGTGGGCCACGGGGCTCTCGCCGAGCGGGCCTTGCAGGCGCTGCTTCCGCCCTACGAGGAATTTCCCTACACCGTGCGCATCGTGTCGGACATCCTCGAGTCGAACGGCTCGTCCTCCATGGCGACCGTGTGTGGCGGGTCGCTCGCGCTGTTCGACGCCGGCGTGCCGGTAAAGGCCTCATGCGCCGGCGTGGCGATGGGCCTCATCAAGGAGGGCGAGCGCGTGGCGGTGCTGACCGATATCCTGGGGACCGAGGACCATCTCGGCGACATGGACTTCAAGGTCGCCGGCACGCGCGAGGGCGTCACCTCGATCCAGATGGACATCAAGATCGAGGGACTGGACTTCAAGATCATCAGCGAAGCCCTGGAGAAGGCTAAAAAGGCGCGGCTGCACATCCTGGACGTCATGGACCGGTCGATTCCCCAACCCCGGTCGGAGCTTTCCAAGTACGCGCCCCGGATCATCACGATCCAGGTCCCCGTCGACAAGATCGGCGACATCATCGGTCCGAAGGGCAAGACGATCCGCTCGATTCAGGAGCAGACGGGCGCGGAGATCAACGTGGACGACACGGGTCTCGTGACGATCTCGGCGGTCGGCGAGGGTGGGGCGCGCGCGCGCGACATCATCGCGTCCATGATCCAGGTGCCCGAGGTCGGCCGCGTCTACGAGGGCGTGGTCAAGAGCACCACCGCCTTCGGGGCGTTCGTCGAGATCCTGCCGGGTGTCGAAGGGTTGCTCCACATCTCCGAGCTCCAGCATGGCCGAACGGAGCGGACCGAGGACGTGGTCCGCAAGGGCGACCAGGTGCGCGTGAAGCTGCTCGAGATCGACGAGCGCGGCCGCATGCGGCTCTCCCGCAAGGCGCTGCTCGAGAAGCCGGAGCCCGTTCGCTCGCGTTGATGGAGACAGTCCGGCTCGACCGGGAGATCAGCCAGACGCGCGCGCCCAACGGCGTCGTCGTGCTCTCCGAGCGCGTGGCGAGCGTGCGCTCGGCGGCGGTCGGGATCTGGGTCCGCACGGCGAGCGCGCACGAGCCCCGCCCCAAGATGGGCGTCTCCCACCTACTCGAGCACATGGTCTTCAAGGGGACCGAGCGCCGCACCGCGCAGGAGATCGCGCTGGCGCTCGAAGCCCGCGGCGGCTCGCTCGACGCCTACACGTCGCGGGACGCCACGGCGTTCCACGCCCGCGTGCTCGACGCCGACCTCACCCGGGCGGTGGACGTGCTCACGGACCTGGTACGGCACCCGGTGCTCCGCGCCAGCGACCTCGACCTCGAGCGCAACGTGGTGCTGGAGGAGATCAACACCGTCGAGGACACCCCCGACGACCAGGTCTTCGACCTCGCCTATGAGGCGCTCTGGCCCGAGCATCCGTACGGCTACTCCATTCTCGGCACTCGGGAGTCCGTCAGCGGCCTGTCCGCCGACGACCTGAAGCAGCTGCACGGGCACGCCTACTTTCCCGGCAACTCCGTGATTGCGGCGGCGGGGAATCTCGAGCACGAGCGGCTACTGGAGCTGCTGGAGCAGCAGGGGTGGTTTCAGCCAGACCCCACAGGCTCGAACCAGGCGGCCCCGGCGGTCGCGCCGCCGCCGCCGGCGGTGCGAGGGGGCGAGGCCCGCTACGCCAAAGACACGGCCCAGACCCACATCGTCTTCCTCACCGACACGGTGCCCTACGCCGACCGGCGCAAGTACGCGCTGCTCGTGCTCGCCAACGTGTTCGGCGGCGGTATGTCGAGCCGGCTGTTCCAGCGCATCCGGGAGGAGCTCGGCCTCGCGTACGCGGTCTACGCGTTCACGAGCTTCTACCGCCAGGTGGGCGTGGCCGGCGTGTACGTCGGGACCCAGCCCAAGACGGCGGCGCGGGCCGCCGCGGCGATACGCGCGGAATACGCCAAGCTGGCCCGCGACGGGCTGCGGGGCGGGGCCCTCGTCGAGGCGAAGCAGCAGACCCAGGGCCAGCTGATGCTGTCTCTCGAGAGCCCATCTGCGCGCATGTATCGCCTGGCGAGCTTTCCGGTCTACGGCGACCCGTACCAGAGCCTCGACCAGGTGCTTGCAACGGTCGCGGCGCTCACGGAGGACGACATCGCGAGCGTGGCCGCGGAGTTCTTCGCGCCGGAGCGCCAGAGCGTGGTCTGGCTCGGGCCCGAGAACGGCCGGTAAGACGAGGCTACGTTGTAAGACGCTACGTTGTACGATACGCCCTCTGAGGATGCGCGATCGTATGAACTACAACGTACAACGGGGTTCTGACGACGTCGTATGACCTACAACGTACGACGTACAACGGGCCGGTCATGATCGTCGGGGTCCCGACGGAGGTCAAGACCGCGGAGCACCGCGTGGCGCTGGTGCCGGCAGGCGTCGAGTCGCTGGTCGGCGATGGGCACACGGTCCTGGTGGAGCAGGGCGCGGGCCTCGGCTCGGGGTTTTCCGACGAGGCCTATCGCGGGGCCGGGGCGACCATCTTGCCGAGGGCGGCCGACATCTGGCTCAGGGCGGAGATGATCATCAAGGTGAAGGAGCCCGGAGAGCACGAGTGGCCGTGCATGCGCAAGGGGCAGGTCGTCTTCACCTACTTTCACTTCGCCGCCTCCGAATCGCTGACCAGGGCGGTCATCGACTCGGGGATCGTCGCCATGGCGTACGAAACCGTGCAGCTGCCGGGGGGTGAGCTGCCGTTGCTGATCCCCATGAGCGAGGTGGCGGGGCGGATGGCGGTGCAGGAAGGGGCCAAGTACCTCGAGAAGGCGAACGGTGGGAGCGGCATCCTGCTCGGCGGGGTACCCGGGGTGCTGCCCGCCGAGGTGCTGATCATCGGTGGCGGCGTCGTCGGGACCAACGCGGCGAAGATGGCGGCGGGGCTGGGCGCCCACGTCACCCTGCTGGACCTCTCGCTCGACCGCCTCCGCTACCTCGCGGACGTGCTCCCCCCCAACGTGGATCTCCTCTACTCCAACCGGCTCAACCTCATCGAGCAGCTCGGGAAGGCCGATCTCGTGATCGGCGCGGTGCTCCTGCCCGGGGCCAAGGCGCCGAAGCTGGTGCGGCGCGCGGATCTGAAGCTGATGAAGCCGGGCTCGGTGATCGTGGACGTCGCCGTGGATCAGGGCGGGTGCATCGAGACGATCCACCCGACGACGCACGAGAATCCGACGTACGTCGTGGACGGGATCATCCACTACGGCGTCGCCAACATGCCGGGCGGCGTGCCGCGCACCTCGACGCTGGCCCTCACCAACGCCACGTTCCCCTACGCCAAGCGGCTCGCCCGGAGCGGCTGGCAGAAGGCCTGCAAGGAGGACCCGGCGCTGTTGCTCGGCCTGAACGTGATCGAAGGGAAAGTGGTTTATCCCGCGGTGGCGGAGGCGTTCGGGTTGCCCCTCACGGATCCCAAGATGCTGGTGTGAGGGCTGCGCGGCGGATCGATCGTCAGTGAGCGCCCGCGACGATCCTCGCCCGGCGCACGGAATCCAGGTTGGTGAACTCCCGCCCGAGATACGCGTTGCCCTCCGCCTCGATTCGATCCTGTCGCGGGCCCCGGCCCTGGGGCGCGCCTTCGCCGTACCCCGCGTAGAGCCGATCCACGACATCCATCCCTTCGACCACCCGGCCGAAGGGAGCGAAGCCCATGCCGTCGAGCCGCGAGTTGTCGCGGTAATTGATGAACACCTGGACGGTGCGGGTATTGGGCCCGGCCGTGGCGAAGCTGATCATGCCGCGGACATTGCTCTGGCGCACCGGGTCGTCGGGGATACGCCGGTCGCGCCAGATTGCGGACACGGTGGGGTCGCCGTGAATGCCGAACTGAGCCATGAATCCGGGGATCACCCGGAAGAACCGGACGCCGTCGTAGTAGCCGCTCTCCACGAGGTGGTAGAATCGGTCCGCGCCGAGCGGGGACCAATCGCGATGGACCTCGACCACGAAGTCGCCCTTACTCGTTTCAAATGACGCCTGGAACACCGCGGGCGCGGGCGCCATTTGAAACGAGTAAGGGCGACTT
>DATDFP010000285.1:0-8939 GCA_036522535.1 Gemmatimonadales bacterium | reverse complement strand
GCAGCCGTGCAGGTGAATGCGCGGGCCCGCGAGCAGCGCCCCGGTCGCCCCTGACTTCGCTCCGCGACTCGCCACGGGCGCGAGACGCGCCTCGGGCGCGTGCGTGACCGCGGCGTGGTTGTTGGTCGGCGTGCCCGCGGGCGCCGCCCAGGTCGCCGGGACCGTCGATCTCGGCGTCTCCACCGTGCGCTACGACGGGTTCCTTCCGTCCGGCGCCGCCGCCGTCACGCCCGCTCTGCGCTGGGACCGGCCCGCCGGCACGCTGACCGCCACCGGCACGTATCTCCGCTTTGAGAGCGGCCACCGCAGTCTGCAAGGGCTCCTGACGGGCTCGCTCTTCACACCTCCTACGCCGCGTCCCTGGCGCGGCGAACTCGGCGTGTCGGCCGGTGCAAGCCGTTACATCGACTTCGCAAGCTTTTGGCACGCCGTGGCGGAGGCGCGGCTGCACATCCCGGGGGCGGAGCGCGGCGCTTGGATCAGTGCCGCAGTTGGCAGGACGTCCTATGGGGCCGCGCCCCGCTCCGTGGTCGCAGCAGGCATCGGGACCTGGGTCCGCCTGCCCGGGGTGACACTGAAGCTGACAGCGAACCATTCGCAGGTCGGCGACACCACCTACACCGACCTCGAATCCTCGGCCCGTGCCGCGCCCGGTTCAGTCGCACTCGAGGCGACGCTCGGCACGCGAGTATGGAGCCAGGGCGGTGGCCGCGGCGTGTTCGGCGAAGCGAGCGCCGCCATCTGGGTCGGAGGACGCACGGCGCTCGTCCTGTCAGGCGGCCGCTATGCCACTGACGCGATCAGCGGGACCATTGCCGGACGCTATCTCACTGCCGCGTTGCGCCTGCGCACCTCGGCGCCGCGCCGCCTGATCACACGCGACCCCTCGACAATACCGCACCGCGGCGCCGATGGTGGGAGCGCCCTGCCGGCCGTCCGGATGGAAGTGCACGCCGACCCGCGTGGGCTGGCGCGGCTCGTCGTGCACGCCCCGGGCGCCGCCCGGGTCGAGGTGGCCGGAGACTTCACCGATTGGCAACCGCTGGCACTCGCTAGTCGCGGGGACGGCGTGTGGGAGTCGGTGTTGCAGATCCCAAGCGGCCTGCACCGGGTGAACGTCCGCATTGACGGCGCGGGGTGGGTTGCGCCAGCCGGCATCACCCGGGCGGCCGACGAGTACGGCGGGGAGGTGGGGATCTTCGCGGTTCCGTAGTGCGGCACGGGCAAGGGGCACGGCACCGGTAGGGGCGCAGCATGCTGCGCCCCTACATTGCTTTCAGAACCTCAGCGCCGGCCGCCCGCGAGCGCGACCGCCTCAGGTCGTCGGCGCAGCGCCAGCATCGCCCATACGCCCCCGGCCGGTCCGAGCGCGAGGACGCTCATGCTCCAGCGCCAACCGATGCGCGCCGCGACCCACGGCAGGAGGTAAATGGTGAAGCAGGTGAGCAAGAATCCCAGGCTGGTCTGCAACGTGAGGGCGGTGCCAACGTGGTCACGCGGCGCGAGCTCGCTCACGGCAGCCGAAAACTGGGCCGAATCGGCCACCACCGTCACGCCCCATGCGAGGAGCAACGGCAGCAGGGCGGCGAGGGGCCGTGCGAACACGGCGCCTACCGCGAGCGAACAGGCGCCCGACACCGCCAGCGCGAAGCTCGTTACGATCGTGCGGCCCCATCGGTCGGCGTATGCGCCACCCAGCCAGCAGCCGAGCGCGCCGCTTCCGACGACCGCGAAGCTAACGAGCGCCGGCACCCCGCTCACCGTCGGATCCCCGCCCGTGCGGGCGCGCTCGCTCTCCGCGACGAAGAGGGGGATCCACGTCCACATCGCGTACAGCTCCCACATGTGGCCGAGGTAACCGAGATTGGCCAGCATCACGGCACGGTTCACGAGGATTCGCGGCGCGGCGCTCCAGCTGAGCTTGGGGGCCGGCGCCGCGAACGGACCGTCGTGCGGCACGAGCAGCACCAACAGGCCGCCAGCGAGCGCCGATGCCGCCGCGACGACGAGCACGGGGCGCCAGTATGCCGCGGGCACGGCCCAGCGCACGAGCTGAGGCAAGGCCGACCCCAGGGTGAGCGCTCCAACCAGGATGCCGATCGCGAGCCCCCGTCCCTCGCGGAACCACCCCGCCGCGATTTTCATTCCCGGCGGGTAGACGCCCGCGAGCGCCGCGCCCGTGAGCATCCGCAGCGCGATCACGGCAGCAGGACCCGGCGCGAACGCAACGCCTAACGTGGCGAGCGCGGCGACCGCAGCCGAGCCGGCGACCAAACGCCGCGCCGACCAGATGTCGGCGAGTGTCAGCATCGCCGACAAGAGCGCTCCCACCACGAAGCCGAGCTGGACGGAGATTGTGAGCCAGGCCGTGACGGCGCTACCCAAGTGCCACAAGCGCGTGAGAGTCGGCGCTACGGCGGACGCGCTGAACCACGGCCCCATCGCGAGTAGCTCCGCCAGCGCCAGGACGGACAGGACGCGACGCCGTTGGACCGACCCCGGGCCCGCATCCTGCCGTTCCGGGAAGCCGGTCACAGCCCGGTGGGATGGTCGAGAAACGTTCCGGGCAGGCCGAACTTCGAGCTCAAGTGCTCCCCGAGCGCCTTTACTCCGAGCGTCTCCGTTGCGTAGTGGCCGGCGTAGAAGACGTTCACCCCCAACTCCTGGGCGTCGAAGAACGTGTGGTGCGAACCCTCGCCCGTGATGAAAGTGTCGAGCCCGGCGGCCGCCGCCTGTCCAATCATCGAGCCGGCTGCACCCGTGACGATTCCGACGCGCCGCACCTCCCCCGGGCCGAACGGCAGCACGCGGGGGACGATGCCGAGCACTCCGGTCAGCTTTTCCTGAAGGGCCTCCCGCGTGCACGCGAGCGCTCCCCACACGCCGATAGCCGTGCCGTGGTGCTCGCCGAAGCTGCCACACGGAGCGACGCCCAGCTTCCGTGCCAGGATGACGTTGTTGCCGACCTCGGGATGGAGATCGAGGGGAATGTGCGCACTGTAGAGGGCAATGTTGTTTCGGACGAGTCCGGCGATGCGCCGGTAGGCCGGCCCCGAGATGGGACCAAGGCCGCGCCAAAACAGGCCGTGATGTACGAGCAGGAGGTCGGCCCCCTGCTCCGCCGCCAGCCGAACGGTCGCTTCACACAGGTCTACCGCAGCGGCCATGCGAGTCACTGCTCCTGCGTTTTCGACCTGCAGACCGTTCAACGCCTGGGGCGCGTCAGGGACCTCTCGAACGCGCAGATAGTCGTCGAGGTATCGGACCAAGTCGGCTAGCAGCACTAGGCGACGCAGTGAAGACAGTATAATGACATTATCTCACCAGACTATCGACACTGCGGCGAGATTCCCACATGCTCAATGCACGCAAGTCACTGTCTTGCTTTGGAATAGCTCAATCCACACGCGAAAGGTGACACCGTGTGGAAATCCCTATGAGTAGGACCTCTCCGGCTCGGCCTTTTCACCTGGCACGGATTCGAGGGCGCCCTCGCCCATGCGGACGACGCCATTGATCTCACCGCCCTCCTGGACCAGGAGCCGCTTGGCCGCGATATCGCCGTGAATGACACTGGTCGCTTGAATCTCGACACGCTCGTCGGCGCGGATGCTGCCGCGCACTTCGCCGCCGATGATCGCCTCGCGACTGATCACGTCGCCCTCCACTTCCCCGCCCTTGCCGACCAACACCTGCCGCCCGGCGCGCACCGTGCCTACGACGGTCCCCTCGATCTTCACCACGCCCTCGGCCGTGATGTCGCCCACGACGCGCATCCCTGCACCGATGATCGAGAGGCCGGTTTCGGATTCCGGCGCGCCCTGTCCCTTCTCGGTGAAAATCGCCATGCTAGTTCTCCCGTTTGACGACCGTGAGCGGATCGAGCGACCGGCCCTCGCGGCGGATCTCGAAATGGAGGTGAGGGGCGGTGGATCGCCCCGAGCTGCCCGACAGGGCAATCACCTGCCCCATTCGCACCGAGTCGCCTTCGTGCACGAGGAGGCGCGAGGCGTGCCCATAGATCGTCTCATACCCCTCAGGGTGCCGCAAGAGGATGAACAACCCGTAGGCGGGATCGGTACCGGCGGCCTGCACGACCCCGCCGCCCGAGGCGCGGACGGGCGTGCCCGCGGGCACTGCGATGTCGATGCCCGGGTGTGATTCCGCAGGGTCACCGGGGCGCACCTGACCGCGGGTCACGAACCCGGCAACGTCGAGCGGCCACTCGGCCGGAGCGGACGGGCCGGTCTCGCGGTGAGTCGGCGCATCGGGCGTCGACGCCCGCACCGAGACGGCCCGCATCAGATCGGCGTTGGCGGCGACGGCCTGCTCCGGGGGGGCTTTTACGCCGAGCAGCGCGCGGAGCTCCTGATAGCTCGCCTCGGCACGGTTCAAGGCGCCGGCGAGCTGTTGCACACGGCCGTTCTCCTCTCGCAGCCGCGCCACCTCCCGCTCCAGCACGGGCGCGCGCGCCGCCGCCCGCCCGATTGGCCCCGCAAACGCAAAGAAGAGCACGATCGCGAGCCCGATCGTGAGGGCGCTCCACTTCCCGACTTGGAACGCCCACAGCGGGAGCCGATATTCGTGAGACTCGAGCTCCCCGTCGGTATGAACGACGATCGTGACGCGGCGGTCCTTCATCCGTCGAAGGGCGCTCCGAGCATCAGCTCGAGCAGGCGCGCGAGATCGTCGTTCGAGTAGAACCCGACGTGGATGTGACCTTTCCCTTTCGAGCGGAGCGTGACTCGCACGTCGGTGCCGAGCCGGCGACGCAATGCGTCTTCGATGCGGCGCACCTCGGGCGCCTGCCCCAACCCTTTCTTCAGTCGCGGCCGGCGCACCGGCGCGCGACCGCCCCGTACGCGGTCCTCGACGTCGCGCACCGACAGTCCGAGATCCACGGCTTCCTTCGCCAGCGCCGTGGCTGCACGCGGATCCTCGAGTCCGAGCAAGGCGCGAGCGTGACCTACCGACAGCCGCCCCTCGTGGAGCAGCCCCAGCACGGCCCCGGGCAGCCTGAGGAGGCGGAGCGCGTTGGCGACGGTGGAGCGGTCGCGCCCCACGGCTTCCGCCACATCCTGCTGCGTCAGGTTGAATTCGGCGATCAGCCGGTCGTACCCCCGCGCCTCGTCCACGGGGGAGAGGTCGTCGCGCTGCAGGTTCTCGATCAGCGCGAGGGTCAGCACCGTGCGATCATCGACCTCGCGCCGGACGGCGGGGATGCGCTCCCAGCCGAGCGCCTGGCAGGCGCGCAGCCGCCGCTCGCCGGCGATCAGCTCGTACCCTCCCGCGGCGCGCGCGGCCCGCACCACCACCGGCTGCAGCAACCCGGCCCTGCGGATCGACGCCTTCAACTCTTCGAGCGCCACCGGATCGGCGTCGCGGCGCGGCTGGTAGGGGTTCGGGCGGATATCGGCGACCGCCAGCTCGACGAGGCTCCCCTCGCGCTCGGCCTCCTCGCGAGTCGGTCCGAGCAGGGCCTCGAGGCCACGACCAAGACGACGGCGACCTGCGACGGTTTCCGTCATGCGGGCACCTCCGGCACAGGTGCAGCGGCGGGTGGGGCGGGGAAGGGAGTCGCCGCGCGCTCGACGCGACCGATCAGCTCCTGCGCTACCGCGAGATAGCTCTTGGCGCCCACCGACTGCACGTCGTAGAGGAGAATCGGCTTGCCGAAGCTCGGGGCCTCGGCCAGCCGCACGTTGCGCGGGATGGGGATGGCGAACATCTGCGCGCCGAAGTACTCCTTGGCTTCTTCGGCCACCTGCCTGCAGAGATTCAGCCGCGCGTCGTACATCGTCAGCAGCACGCCGTCGATCGCAAGCGCCGGATTGAAGTTCCGCTGCACCAGCTTCACGGTGTTGAGTAGCTGTGAGAGCCCTTCGAGCGCGTAGTACTCGCACTGGATCGGAATGAGCACGCTGTCGGCCGCGGTGAGCATGTTCAGCGTGAGCAGGCCGAGGGACGGCGGGCAGTCGATGATGACGTACTGGTACTGGTCGCGGACTTCGCGCAACGCCCGCCGCATCATCGTCTCGCGAGCCTGCCTGTTCACCAGCTCCACTTCCGCGCCCACGAGGTCCTGCGTCGCGACGACGACGTCGAGGTAGGGGAAGTGGACATGGGTAAAGAGCGCGTCGGCGAGCGAGCGGCCGTCGAGCAAGGCGTCGTACAACGAATAGCGGATGCGATCGCGCTCGATGCCGACGCCGCTCGTGGAATTCGCCTGGGGATCGGCGTCCACGAGCAGCGTCTTGCGCTCCGCCGTGGCGAGAGAGGCCGCCAGGTTCACGGCGGTGGTCGTCTTGCCGACGCCGCCCTTCTGGTTGGCGACGGCGATGACACGGGACATCGTGGCCCTAGCTCATAACGTGTTGTGAAGTAATAAGTTATACATCACGACTCCTAAAGTGCCTCAATATATGCGCCTGGACCGTCTGCGTAAAGAGCGCCGTTTCACGTGAAACGATGCTCCGGTGAAGTTTCACGTGAAACGGTCCCCACTCTCAAGCAACTTCGTTGTGCGCCTGGGAGTTACTAGGACTGAGCAAAGCTCGGGGGGTTTTCAGCGCGGCGTTTAGGCGACGCGGCGCCGCCAACGGGCCGTCTCTACCACCAGGTTGTGGAGATCGCTTGGCGTGACGCCGGGAATTCGGGCCGCCTGCGCAAGTGAGGTCGGTCGGATCCGGTCGAGCTTCTGGCGGGCCTCCGTCGCAAGACTCCTGAAGTCAAGGTAGGGCAGGCCCGCCGGGAGAGCGAACGACGCCAGCTCGGCGAGGCGCGCCGCCGCCTCGCGCTCGCGCGTCAGATAGCCGTCGTACTTGAGCTCGATCTCGGCGCTGGCCACGACCTGATCGTCGCACGAGACCGGCACGCCCGCAGCCTCGAGCAGCGCCCGCAGCGACGCGCCCGGCCGGCGTACCACCCTCGCCACGCGCTCGGGCTCCGCCAGTTCCGTCCCATCGCGGGCGAGGAGCGGCGCCGCTTCGGCGGGAGTGATCGTCGTCGAGCGCGCGGCTTCGAGCAGACGCTCCTCCTCCTTCAGCCGCCGCTCCGCCAAGCGCAGCTCGACCACCGCGAGCAGTCCGAGACGCTCGGCCAGCGCGACCAGCCGACGCAGCGCGTTGTCCTGCCGGAGCAGCAACCGGAACTCCGAGCGCGACGTGAACAGCCGGTACGGCTCGTCCACTCCGCGCGTGACGAGGTCGTCCACCAGCACGCCGACGTACGCGTCGTCTCGACCGAACACCACGGGTTCCTGGTCGCGGATGCGCCGCACGCAATTGATTCCCGCGACGATACCCTGGCCGGCTGCCTCCTCGTAGCCCGTGGTGCCGTTGATCTGCCCCGCGAAGAACAAGTGCTCGAGCGCCTTCGTCTCAAGCCAGGGGGTGAGCTGCGTGGGCGGGTAATAGTCGTACTCGATCGCATACCCGGGACGCGTCATCCTCGCCCGCTCGAGTCCGGGAACAGCCCGGAGGAACTCGAGCTGCACGGGGATGGGCAGGGAAGTGGAGAGCCCGTTCACGTACAGCTCGTGAGTGTCGAGCCCTTCGGGCTCCAAGAACACCTGGTGCCGCTTTGCGTCGGGGAACTTGACGATCTTGTCTTCGACCGACGGACAGTAGCGCGGCCCACGACTGCTGATGGCGCCGCCGTACAGTGCCGACTCCTGCAGGTGCCGGCGGATGATGTCCTTCAGCTCCTCGCCGGCCCACGTGATCCAGCACGGGACCTGGCGTGGCAGCTCCACGCGCTCGTAGAACGAGAAGCGGTAGTCCGTGCCGTCGCCGTCCTGGCGCTCGACTTTGGACCAGTCCACGGTGCGGCCGTCGATGCGAGGCGGGGTGCCGGTCTTGAAGCGTGACACTGTAAGTCCAAGTGATTCAATATGTTGCGCTACATCAACGGCGGGCTGATCCCCTGCGCGGCCGGCGGGAATCACGGTCGCCGTACCCATGTGAATTCGGCCCCGGAGAAACGTCCCCGCCGTGATGACAACGGCCCGCGCCGCATAGCGCCGGCCGTCCGCCAGCTCGATGCCGTGGACCCGAGTACCCTCCACCAGCAGCCGCGTCACCGTCCCCTGCGTCAGGTCGAGGTGTGTGAACCCCTCGAGCAGCAGCCGTACCGCGCGCTTGTAGAGGGTGCGATCGCACTGAGCCCTCGGCGCCCACACCGCCGGGCCTTTGGAGCGGTTGAGCATCCGAAACTGGATCGTCGCCCGATCGGTGGCCCGGCCCATGATCCCGCCGAGCGCATCAACCTCGCGGACCACGGTGCCCTTAGCGATCCCGCCGATGGCGGGATTGCAGCTCATTTGGCCGATCGTGTCCAGGTTGGAAGTGAGCAGCAGCGTTCGGGCGCCCATGCGGGCGGCCATAACCGCAGCCTCGGTCCCGGCGTGACCGGCACCGACCACGATCACGTCATAGTCGCACGGCATCGGAGAAGCTTAGTGAACGGGCAGGGTACCGGCTAGACACAGCACGGCTAGACGCACAGACGCAGTAGACGCAGCAGGGGAGAACGGTTGGCGGTAAACGGTACGGCCCGCGTAAAAATGGTGCCGCGCCCGCCACCACTCTCGGTACCTTGCAGGCATGCCATTGCACCAGAAGCTGAAGGCCTGGCAACACGCCCAGCGGCTTGCCGTGGAGTGCGTCAAAGCCGCTCGACGGTTCCCCGAACATGAGCAGGACGCGCTCGCCGATCAACTGCGTCGCGCTTGCTACAGCATTCCCCTGAACATCGCCGAAGGTAGCGCGCGGCGGGGCACTCGGGAGTATCGCCGATACCTGGACACGGCGTGGGGGTCTCTCGCGGAGGTTCAGACTGCTCTCGAGATCGCTCGGGACGTGGGATACCTTGAGCTGCCGGACTTTGGCAGACTGGAGGCGCTTGCGGTCGAGACGAGCAAGACCCTGTATGGGCTACTG
>DATDFP010000284.1:0-7721 GCA_036522535.1 Gemmatimonadales bacterium | reverse complement strand
CTCGGCCGCCGCGAAGCCGGGACTCGGGTCCCCCCGCAAGGCCAGGGTGTAGGGCGAGGCCGCATGGCTCGAGTCGAGCACGGCGAGAAGCGAATCGTGCTGCTCGGGGAGAAGGGCCGCAGCCGCGACGAGCGCCTTTGGTGCGAAGATCGAGCTGGGCCGGCGCGCTGCAAACGCGAGGAATAGCCTCCCTGCCACCCGCGGCGCGCGCAGCGAGTCCCGCACCAGCTCGGCCACGCCAAACCCTGGCCCGGGCGCCTCGAGGCTCCCGAACGCGCGCGTGAGCAGCGACTGCAGGGCCTGCGCCTCATCCGCCGCCGCCCCGGCGCCGCCGTTCTCCGTGAGCCGCTCGAGCTGGCGGCGCGCCGAGGCCAGCTCGGGCAGGCTGTCGGCCTGAGCGGCGAGGACGCGGATGCGGCGAACCCGCGCTCGCTGCCCCTCGACCGAATCGGGCACGAGCTGAACCACCCTCGCGTACCGCGCCGCCGCAGCGGCGGTCCGCCCCGCAGTGAAGAGGCGGTCGGCATCGGCGAGCAGGAGCCGGCCGCGCGCTCCGGCGGGCATTCGTCCCCGGGCGAGCAACCGGTCGAGCGCATCGCTCGCGGCGTCTGCGCCCGCCGCCCGGGACACGTCCCCGAGCAGCGACACCCACTCCCCCTCGCGGACCGCGCCCCGTGCCAGCGTGTCCACGAGGACGATCGCTTCCCCGGCGCGCCCGGCCAGGAGGAGCACGCGCGCGCGTAGCGCGCCCGCCGCCGGCTCCTCGGAACGGCGGGACCAGTCGATGGCGGACGCGTAGTCACCCCTCGCCGCCGCCGCGCGGGCCGCCAGCCATGCACCGCGGGAGCGCCGGCGCCCGTTGCGCGATTGGACGACGATCGCAAGCTCCCGGTTGGCGCCGACGGGATCATTCTGCTCGAGCGCGCACTCGGCGGCCGCCAGCGCCGCGCGCTCGCGCAGCGCGCCGTCACGCACGCTACGGAGCGCCAGCGCCAGCGTGCCCTGCGCCCGGGCACACACCCCGCTTCTCGCTAGAGCTTCACCCTGAAGGACGAGCGCGTCCTCCGCCCAGCGACTGTTGGGATGACCAGCGACCATCGACTCGGCCTTCACCGCGGCGCGCGACCAATAGCTCCGCGCGTCGACGTCCCGGCCGCTCGCCTCCAGGCGGCGGGCCTCCTTGGCCAGGTGGTCCGCGCTCCACATGCCGTTGTAATAGCCGCAGGACACCGCACCACCGACCGCCAGACCGAGAGCGGCGGCCCGGGGTCTCATTTCCCGCCCGTCCCGACCACGGTGCGCCTCCGCTCGAACTCGAGCAGGTAGGCCACGACACCTTCGGCGATCGCGACCGCGACCTCATGCTGCCCCAGGCTCGAGGCCAGAAACGCGCCGTCGGTGCGGTTCGTGGCGAAGCCCGTCTCGACGAGGATGGCCGGCCTCTGCGCCGTCGCCAGCACCATGAACCCCGCCTGCTGCACACCGTGATCCCCGCCCGGGTGCACTTGCGAGACGCGCGCCTGGACGAGCTCGGCGAGCCGTGCCGACTCGCGGAGATACTCGTTGAGCTGAAGATCCTTCAGGATGAAATCGACCGGGCCGCGGGCGCCGCCGACGGGTAGGGTCTCAAACCGGAGGGCCTGGTTTTCCATCTTCGCCACCCGCTCCTGATCCTCCGTCTTCGCTTCCGACAAGAAGTAGGTCTCGACCCCGCTCACGCGCTCCGAGCGCCTTCCCCCCCCGCGACCGCCTTCCGGTATCGAGTTCACGTGAATGCTCACGAACAGGTCGCAGGCGGCCTTGCAGAAAGCGCCGCGGTCGGCGAGGGCGATCAGGGTGTCGCTCGAACGGGTAAGGGTCGCGCCAATCCCACGGCGCAGCAGCTCCGCCCGCAGGAGGCGCGCGATCGCGAGGGTGACGTCCTTTTCGGTGAGCGAGCCGGGGAAGTAGCGTCCCGGATTGCCCGGATCCGCGCCGCCGTGTCCCGGATCGATTACCACGCCGTGGTGGAGCCGGAGCCCGGTGAGCGGGTTGGGCGTTGGGGCCGCCACCGCGCCGGCGGCGCGGAACTCCTCGAAGCGGGCGGCAGCCGCGTCCCAGCGATAGCGGTTGCCCAGCGCGCGGGGCACACATTCGGCCAACCACCGGAGGGGGAGGAACAGGCTGTCGCGCGCCACATAGGGCTCGCTCACGAGCACGCACACCGCCGCGCCCGCCCGCACGAACGGAAGCCCGAGCTGGAACACAAACGTCACACCACCCAGGCCCACCGTTGCCCGCGGGCCGTCGAGCGCCGTCGTGAGAGCGAGGGGCTGCGCAAGCAACGACACCGCGACGGCGGCGCTGCCCCGCTCCATCGTGAGCGGGACGCTCGTTTCTCCGCGTGGGGTGGCGATCAGAACCGCCGGGCGAGCTGGGGGAGCCGCGGGGGCCGCGGGGGCCGGGGTCGGTGCGATCAGCAGCCACCACGCCAGCGCGATCATCCGCGTCTGGCCCTGATGTGTCGCCCGAGCTCGCGCTCCTCCGCGCGCCGCTTCAACTCCTCACGCTTGTCGTGCTGCTGCTTCGCCTTGGCGAGAGCGATCGTGACCTTCGCGATGCCGTTCTTGAAGTACAGCTCGAGGGGGACGATGGTAAGACCCTTGCGGCTGGTGGCGCCGATGAGCTTGCGGATCTCGCGCGCGTGCAGCAGCAGCTTACGAGAGCGGGCGGGGGGAGAGTTATTGTAGCTGCCGGGGAGGTAAGGGGAGATCGTCATCCCCGCGAGCCAGACCTCCCCATTCCGCACTTGCGCGTAGGCTTCGCCGAGGCTGGCCTTCCCCGCGCGGAGCGACTTGACCTCCGTGCCGGTGAGCACGACACCGGCCTCCCACGTTTCCAGGAGGTGGTAGTCATGTCGCGCCCGCGGGTTGCGGGCGATGGCGCCTTTGTCCACCGGGCAACGCCAAGATAGAAACCGGGTCCAAGGTGGTCAAGCGACGAGTTGACTTGAGGTTATACCGCGGCCTATATTCGCCGTTCCATGGCGCCGAAGTGGTGGAACTGGTAGACGCGCTGCGTTCAGGGCGCAGTGGGCGAAAGCCCGTGGGGGTTCGAGTCCCCCCTTCGGCACTGCGGTGAGCGGTGAGCGGTAAGCTGTGAGCTGTACAGCTTATCGCGTAGCGCTCACCGCTTACCGCTTACCGCTCACCGCTCACGCCGTCCTCAATACCGCGGCAGCGACGGGTCCACGTTCACCGCCCAGGCGTCGATCCCGCCCCGCAGGCTCCGCACTTTCGAGAAGCCCGCCGCCTTGAGAATCTCGAGCGCCTTGAGCGACCGGGCGCCGTGGTGGCAGTGCGTGACGATCTCGCGGTGGCCGTCGAGCTCGTTCAGGCGGTTCGGCAGCTCGCCCAGGGGCATGAGCACCGCCCCGTCGATGTGCGTGATCTCGTACTCGTGCGGCTCGCGCACGTCGATCACGAGCAGGTCGGGGTTCCGCTCCCACTCTTGCCGCAGCTCCTGCGCGGTGATTTCGGCCCCGTCGTAGGACGGCTCCGCGCCGATCCCGCAGAACGCCTCGTAGTCGATCAGCTCGGTGACCGTGGGATGGGGGCCGCAGACCGGGCAGTCGGGATCCTTCTCGAGCTTCAACTCCCGGAACTCGAGCTTCAGCGCGTCGAACAGCACCAGCCGCCCGATGAGCGGCTCGCCGACGCCGAGAATCAGCTTGATCGTCTCCATCGCCTGAATCGAGCCGATGATCCCCGGGAGCACGCCCAGCACGCCACCCTCGGCGCACGACGGCACCAGCCCCGGTGGCGGGGGCTCGGCGTAGAGGCAGCGATAGCATGGGCCTTCTTTCGCGTAAAACACCGAAGCCTGGCCCTCGAAGCGGAAGATCGACCCGTAGACGTTGGGCTTGCCGAGCAGGACACAGGCGTCGTTCACGAGGTAGCGGGTGGGAAAGTTGTCGGTTCCGTCCGCCACGATGTCGAACTCGCGGATGATGTCGAGCGCGTTCTCGGACGTGAGCCGGGTCTCGAACGTTTCCACCCGCACGTTGGGGTTCAGGTCCTCGATCCGCTCCTTCGCCGAGTCGAGCTTGGGCCGCCCGACGGTCGAGGTGCCGTGGATGATCTGCCGCTGGAGATTCGTTTTGTCGACGACGTCGAAGTCGACGAGGCCAAGCGTGCCCACGCCCGCCGCCGCGAGGTACAGGGCCGCCGGGGAGCCGAGCCCGCCGGCGCCCACGAGGAGCACGCGCGCCGCCTTGAGCTTCCGCTGCCCTTCCAGCCCGACGTCGGGGAGGATCAGGTGGCGGGAATAGCGCAGGATCTCCTCGTGCGAGAGCGCGGGCCGCTGTTCCGCGACGGCCGTCCCGCCGGCGATGCTCGGGATGATCGAGATCGTGTCCCCCGGTTTCACCGGCGTCTGGCGCTGCGACAGCTGGCGGATGTCGCGATCGTTCACATACACGTTGACGAAGCTGCGCAACCGCCCATCGTCGGCGAACAGGTGTCCCTTGAGCGGCTCGTAGCGAGCCGCCAGCCTGTCGAGCAGCTCGCCGACGTTGGTTGCCTCGAGCTGCACCGCGTCGCGCCCATCGACGTACGGGCGCAGCGGGGTTGGGATCAAAACGGTCACTGCCATACGACCTTCCGTTCCTCTATGGTGACGGGTTCCTCGACGAACCCCGAACGGTCGTCCGATAGAACCCAACTCTTCAGATCGCCGGCGCGCCCGCGCGCGACGGCGACAATCAGATATGAGAGCCACGGCCACGCGTTCTCCTGGTCGAACGCCGATGGCGCCGGCGGGTGATCGGGATGCGAATGGTAGACCCCGATGACCTCCAGCCCGTCGCGGGCGAGCTGCGCCTCTGCGCGCCGGAACGCCTGGGGATCGATCAAGTAGCGGTTGCGCGACGAGTCGCTGCGCTGGTTCGCGAGGGGCACCACCTGCACGGCAACCTTGCGGTCGCGCTCGACCGTTCCGCCTACCAGCCCGCACGCCTCGGCCGGGTAGTCTGCCTCGCCATGGCGTCCGATGGCGGCCGCCTGCCGCGGCTCTAAGACCAGGGTCACGGCAGTACCCCTCTCAACCGCTCTGTCTCGCTCAGGTAGCGGACCCCGGAGTCCGGCGCCAGCACGACCACCAGGGCGGACGAGGGAAGACGGGTGGGGCGGGCGACGGAGCTCAGGGCCCGCTCGGCCGCCACCAGCGCCGCGCCGGTGGACCACCCCACGAACAACCCGGCGTCGCGGGCCAGCCGCCGCACCGCCGCCTCCGCTTCTTCGGTCGACACGAACTCCATCCGGTCCGGCACGCGGGGATCCCAGATGCCGGGGAGGAGCGCGGTCTCGAGATGCTTCATGCCTTCGAGTCCGTGGAACGGACTGTCGGGCTGCACGCCCACGAGCACGATCTCCGGGTTCAGCTCCCTCAGGCGCCGCCCGGTCCCCACCATCGTGCCCGTAGTGCCGAGGCCGGCGACGAAATGAGTCACCCGGCCCTCGGTCTGCCGCCAGATCTCCTCCGCCGTCGTCAGGTAATGCGCGCGGGGATTCGCCGGATGGTTGTACTGATCCGCATACCAGTACTCCTCGGGCCGCAGGGCGGCGAGCCGCCGCGCCTCCCGAATGGCGCCGTCCGAGCCCTCCAGCGGATCGGTGAAAATGACTTCCGCGCCGTACGCGTCGAGGAGCGCTTTGCGCTCCTCGCTCGCATTCCCGGGCACGCATACCGTCACGCCGACGCCGATCGCGGCGCCCAGCATCGCGTACGCGATCGCCGTGTTACCGCTCGACGCGTCGAGCAAGCGCTTGGCCGGCAGTTCCCCCTGCGCGATCCCGTCCCGCAGGATGAACAGGGCAGGCCGGTCCTTCACCGAGCCGCCGGGGTTGAACCACTCGGCCTTGAGAAAGACGGGCGGTGAAGGGCGGTGAAGGGCGGTGAAGGGCGGTAGCGGGATCAGGGGCGTGTTCCCCACGAGACCCCACAACGCCGGCTCGTGGCTGCCTGCCTCGACCGCCTTCCACCGCCCTGCACCGCCCTGCACCGCCGTAGTCACTCGGCCCCCCTCGCAATCGGCGCCCCGACGAGGTTGCCCCACTCGGTCCAGGAGCCGTAGTAGTTGCGCACCTTCTTCACGCCGAGCAGGTACTTGAGCGCGAACCACGTGTGGCTCGAGCGCTCGCCGATACGGCAATACGCGATGATCTGGTCCTTGCCATCGATCACTTTCGCGCCCTTGTAGAGCTTCAACAGCTCGTCGTGCGGCTTGAAGGTCCCGTCCTGGGCCACCGCTTGACTCCACGGGATGTTCCGTGCGCCCGGAATGTGGCCGGGGCGCTGCGCGGTTTCGGTCATGCCCGGGGGCGCGACGATGTCTCCCACGTATTCGGCGGGAGACCGCACGTCCACCAGCGCGGTCTTGGTGCTCTTGAGCGCGCGCTCGACGTCGGGCCGCTTGGCCCGCAGCGCCGCGTTGACTTTCTTCGGCACGGGGTACTTGGTTGGCGTGACCTGCGGCTTCTCCGTGACGAGCGGCCGGGCCTCCGCCACCCATTTCGCGCGCCCCCCGTTCATCAGCCTGGCGTTGGTGTGCCCGTACAGCTGAAGCAACCAGAAGGCGAATGCGGCGAACCAGTTGTTGTTGTCACCGTACAGCACCACACTCGTCTTCGGAGTCACGCCCCCCTCGCTCAGCAACTGCGCAAACGCCTTCTTGTCGGGGATGTCCCGTCGCACCCGATCGTTGAGCTGAGACTGCCAGTTCCAGCCGACCGCCCCGGCGATGTGCCCGGAGTCGTACGCGGTCGTGTCCACGTCGACTTCGATCAGCCGGAGCCCCGGGTCGTTGAGATGCTGCGCCACCCAATCCGTGGAGACAAGCACCTCGGGATGAGCATATCCCACAGACACCTCCAATTGGTTAAACCCGACTGGCCGAGTCGGGTTTCAGTCGAAAAAAACACATGCGACGGCGGGTTTAGTTCCCGGCCACGACCCCGGCGATCTGATACAGCTCGCGCTCCTCATGCATCAGATCCGCGAGAGAGATGCCCCCGAGCAGCTCGTTGATGCGCCGCTCGAGCATCCGCCAGACCGGCCGGATGCTACAGGATGTGTCCGGACTACATCGCTGGGGATCGACCGGGTGGAGATCGCAGTTGACTTCGAAGGTGACGTGCTCTGAGGCCTGCATCACGTCTTTGACCGTGATCGCCTGCGGGTCGCGCGCCAGGTGGTACCCGCCTTTGGCCCCGCGCACCGAGTCGACCAGCCCGGCCCGCCGCAGGCGCAGCAGGATCTGCTCGACGTAGTCGTGAGGAAGCTTTTCCTGCTCGGCGAGCTCGCGCGCCGCCATTGGTCCCTGCCCCGCCCGCTTCGCGAGGTTCAGGGAAACGATCAGGCCATATTCGGCCCAGGTGGTGACGCGCATGGAGTCAATATGCTGGACTGACTTACGGGATTCAATGGGAGCTAAGAGGCTCGGAGGAGCCCCTTAGCCCCTTAGCCTCTTAGCCCCTGTGCCGCCGAGTTTCGGACTCACACTCACTCCGACCTGTAGCCCAAACACATTTTCCCCGGAATTCCGCCGCAGCCAGTGCAGCCGGGAATTGAGGTTCCAGGTGAGGTGCCCGCTCGACACATCGACCCCGACGCCGCCGTGCGCGCCTTGCGCGACGCCCCGGTCCGGACCTTCCGAGTAGACCCCGAGGAGCAGGAGCCCGACC
>DATDFP010000283.1:0-14761 GCA_036522535.1 Gemmatimonadales bacterium | reverse complement strand
CCTACCCCCGAGCACCCGCCGAACCCCCCTCGCTAGAGCCAACGTTTCACTCTGCCCACGCGCGACACCGTGATCCTTGCGTATCGAGAGCGGCTCCGCAGCACCGCCTCTGTGTTGGAAGGACCCCACGCGATCCCGGTGGGTCCGAAGACGACTTCGGGATTCGAAACGGTGAGCTCGACCCCGCGCTCGGAGGGACCGGTCCAACGCAGATACGGCTGCCACGAACTGCCGGTCCAGCGGTCGATCCGGAGTGAGTCCGCCGCGAGCACCACCCGACTGCGGAATCCATTCGCGATCGCCGCGCTGCGGGCGACCGCGAGCGCTGTGGTGATATCGGCGGAGGCGGCCTCTACCGCGACCCAGCTCAGCCAATCCTTCAAGGCGGGAAGGGTGGCGACCGTCACGACACTCATCACGGCGATCGTGACTGCCAGTTCGATGAGCGAGAAGCCGCGGCGCACGGCACCAATAAGCGGCGACCCGTGCCGATCCCGGCATCCATTCCTTGCGCCGCGCACCCCGAAAACGCGGGCGCCTGCGGTCTAACGTTGCAACGCGGAAAGCGCTATGTTGTCTGACCCGCCTGACGTTGCAGCGAAGGCCGGTCGGACCCGCTCGGCACTCTGCACTCGGGAGACGCAAGCCATGCCGGTTTCGCGCGCGAAGTTCGAGTCGCTTCCCCGCGCCATCTTGCTGCGGCGGTTCGCCGCTCACGCGAGCGCCAGGTCCCTCGCGCCGGTAGGGCCGCGGGTGTGACGGGCGTGGGAGCAGGGGCCGGGACGGGAGCGGGCGCAGTGCACCGCGATCCGCTGCAGGTCCTGAGGGAATACCGCAATCTCGCGCCCTGGAACCTGCGCGATCTGTCGGCGCTGGTCGGCGCGGTGCTCGACGCGTCGGCCATCACTCCCATCAATGCGGCGGCGCGGGCCCAGCCCTCGGAGCGGACGATCCGCTTCTACGTGACCAAGGGCCTCGTCAGCCCACCGGAGGGCCGCGGCACGGCGGCCACCTACTCCTACCGCCACTTCCTCCAGTTGCTGTGGATCAAGCTGCGGCAGATGGAGGGCGCCACCCTCGCCACGATCACGAAGGAGATGCAGGACCAGACGGGCGACGTCCTGGAGCGTCGTGCCGCCCAGGCGCTGGGAGCCTCGCTCCTCGTCCCGGATCGGTTGCAGTTGCGCAGCCGGGGCGCGCCGCCGCGCGGCAAGTCGGGTCGCGCGCTCACGGCGTGGATCGCCCGCGACGCCGAGCGGGATACCGAGGTGCCGAGCTCGTGGCGCCGCATCCCCATCGGGCGGGGGTTGGAGCTGCACGTCGAGGCGGCCCACCCCCTGGCCCGGCTCGGCCCGGACGAGACCGCGCTCGCCGAGGCGATCCGACAGGCCGTCGCGAAACTGATGCCGCACGCCGCCACGTAGGGCGTCATACTCGCCACCCCGGAGCGTTCATGGGCTCGCTGATACCTCTGATTATCGTGCTCGTCGTCGGCGGATGGTTGATCGCCGCCTACAACGGGCTCGTCTCGCTCAAGAACCAGACAGTCAACGCGTTCAAGCAGATCGACGTGCAGCTCAAACGACGGCACGACCTGATCCCGAACCTGGTGAACGCCGTCAAGGGAGCCATGGACTTCGAGAAGTCGACGCTCGAGGCCGTGATCCAGGCCCGCAACCAGGCGGTCAAGGTCGGCGCCGCCGGTCCCGATGCGATCAAGCAGATCAGCCAGGCCGAGAACACCCTCTCGTCCGCCCTGCAGCGGCTCATGGTGGTGGTCGAGCAGTATCCGCAGCTCAAGGCGACCGCGAATGTCGGTCAGCTCCAGGAGGAGCTCACTTCCACGGAAAACCGGATCGCCTTTGCCCGCCAGCTCTACAACGACACGGCGACCCAGTACAACACCAGGCAGCAGCAGTTCCCCACGAGCATCGTCGCGGGGATCGCGAAGGCGCAGCCCGCCGACCTGTGGGAGATAGAGGACCGCGAGGAGAGGGCGGTGCCGCAGGTCGACCTCTCGATGAAGCCCAAGGTGTGAGCGACCCGCCCGCTTTGAATCTGTTTCAACAACAAGAGGCCAATCGCCGGCGCACCACACTGCTGGTGATTGGCTTCGTCGCATTCTTCGCGTGGCTGGGGTTCGGCGGCGACTACATCTACCACCTCTACACCCTCGACGCACCGCGCACCGCGTATCACCACACTTTCCCGTGGTTCGGCATCCTGCTCTCGCTCGTCGCCGCGGCGATGGCGTCGTACGCCTACAAGACGGGGCCGGACAAGGTGCTGTGGTCGACGGGCGCCCGCGAATTGGTCGATCCGGCGACGGACCGGGAGCGTCAGCTCGTGAACGTGGTGGAGGAGATGGCGCTCGCCGCCGGCGTCCCCCGGCCGCGGATCTGGATCGTCGACGATCCCGACCCCAACGCCTTCGCGACCGGCACGGACCCGCTGCACTCCCACGTGGCCGTGACCCGGGGGCTGCTCGACCTCTGCAGCCGCGACGAGCTGCAGGCTGTGGTCGCGCACGAGCTCGGGCACGTGAAGAACCTGGACGTGCGCCTGATGACGACGCTCGCGGCGCTCGTCGGCGCCGTGGCCCTGATGCACGACGGCGCCGCCCGCGTCGTGCGTTTGGGCGGCGGGTCGCGCGACAGAGGGAAGAAGGCCGGCCCTCTCCTCCTGATCCTGCTGGTCGTATGGATCCTCTCCTGGATCCTCGCCCCGATCATCGCTCAGCTCCTGGCCCTGGGCGTGAGCCGCAAGCGGGAATACCTGGCGGACGCCATGAGCGCGCAGTTCACGCGCAACCCGCTCGCCCTGGCGAGCGCCTTGCAGAAGATCGAGGGCGCGGAGGCCCCGACGACCCACATCAAGCGCGGGGCCGCGCACCTGTGCATCGCCGATCCCCTGGGGCGGCGGCTCACGAGCCACGAGGGCCTCTTCGCCGACGCCCTTGCGACTCATCCGCCCATGCCGAAGCGGATCGCCATCCTGCGGGGGATGGGCTACGCGCAGCTCAAGAAGGAGGCAGGCCCCGTCTAGCCGCGCCCTGCGGCCTAGCAACCTTCACTGGCCCTGGTTCACCGCCACTCGTTTACCGCAGAGCACGCGGAGAGCGCAGAGGTTATTCAGGCAGGTTATTGACGAGCCGCCGCAGACCCGCCTTGAGCTGCTTGACGTTGAAGTTGATGATCAAACCGAGGTGACAACCGGAAAGCTTCAAGTACGAGAGCAGCTGGGCTTCATGGATTGGCTCGATGCGCGCCACGGCCTTGAGTTCGACGATCACCTCCCGCTCCACCAGCAAGTCGATCCGATAACCACAATCAACGCGGACGCCTTTATAGTTGACCGGCAGTGCCCTCTGACGCTCGGCGTACACCTTTCGCTCCGTGAGCTCGTGCATCAGACAAGCTTCATACGCCGACTCGAGCAGCCCCGGCCCCAGCGCACGGTGCACCTCGATCGCCGCCCCGATGATTTGCTCGGTAACCTCATTCACATTCATCATCTCTGCGCCCTCAGCGATCTCTGCGGTGAATACGTTCACAGCCCCTCGTTTCACCGCAGAGCACGCCGAGAACGCAGAGGAGGATTGCGTGAGCTCATTGACCATCATCTCTGCCCTCCGCGGTCTCTGCGGTGCAACTAAATCAGACGGGCGTCGCAGAGCCGGCGGACGGCGGCCGCCGCCCGGTCGATGTGCTGGATGGTGGTGAGCAGCAGCTCGCGCACCGCGAACTCGTCGGCCTCGAGCCCGGCGAGCTGCGCCGAGCAGCGGGCGACGCATAGCGCGTCGATCACGTCCGCTACGACCGCGGAGCGGCGCAGGGTGTCCGGATCGGGCATCTTGTACGTGGGCGTCACGGCGGCCAACATAGCCCCCGTTCGGGCATTGACCGTCACCCTTTTTCCCCATGCCCTACCGCTTTTTACCGCACACGGCGGACGTTGCTGTCGAGCTCACGGCGTCGAGCGAGCCGGGCCTCTATCAGGCGGGGCTGGACGCGCTGCGGGAGCTGCTCCTGGGCACGAGCCCGGCGGTCCCGGCCGAGGAGCGGCCGATCGAGCGGCGCGGGGGAGATGCGACCGAGCGACTCATTCACTTTCTCGCCGACGCGCTCTATCTCTACGATACGGAGCGGTTCGTGCCCGTCCGGGTGTCACCGTCGGGTATCTACGGTCAACGCTTCGACCCGGCGCGGCACGCGGCCGTGCGGGAGGTGAAGGCGGTGACGCGGCACGGGGCGCGCGTGGAGACCGACGAGAGGGGCTGCCGCGCGACCATCATCTTTGACGTGTGAAAGGCGACGCTACGTTGTAAGACGCTACGTTGTACGTACGCCGCATCGTATAACGTAGCGCCTTACCGTCTGGCAACGGTCTTATGATCATCGAGCGGATCGACTCTTACCGTTGGCGCGTGCCGAAGCACGGTGGGATGCGGACCGAGGCGTTGATCTTCGCCGACGAGAGCCTGATGCGGGACCTCGAAGGCGACGCGGCGGTCCAGCAGCTGGCGAACGTCGCGCACCTCCCCGGTATCGTCGGGCCCGCTATCGCGATGCCCGACATCCACTGGGGCTACGGCTTCCCGATCGGCGGGGTCGCGGCGTTCGACGAGGAGAACGGCGTCGTCTCGCCGGGCGGCGTCGGCTACGACATCAACTGCGGCGTCCGGCTGCTCGCCACCCCCATCAAGATCCAGGACGCCCGCCCGCGGCTCGCCGAGCTTATGGACAGGCTGTACGGGGCGATCCCCTCGGGCGTGGGCGCCGCTCGGTCGGACGTGCGGCTCGACGTGCGGGAGCTGAACCGGGTGCTCCGCCACGGCGCCCGCTGGGCGGTCGAGCGCGGCTACGGCGACGACGCCGACCTCGAGGCGATCGAGGCGAACGGCGCGCTCGCCGACGCGGAACCGGACTGCGTCTCGACCCGCGCCAAAGAGCGCGGCAGGGACCAGCTCGGCACCGTCGGCAGCGGCAACCACTTCGTCGAGGTGGGCTACGTGGCGGAGCTCTACGACGACCGCGTGGCGGACCGCCTTGGCCTCGGTCCGGGCACCGTCACCGTGTTCATCCACTCGGGTTCGCGGGGTCTCGGCTACCAGGTGTGCGACGACTACCTCGACACGATGCTCGAGGCCGCCGCGAAGTACGGGATCACCCTGCCCGACCGGCAGCTGTGCTGCGCGCCGATCGGCTCACCGGAAGGGAGGCGCTACTGGGGCGCCATGAACGCAGCCGCGAACTATGCGTTCGCGAACCGGCAACTCATGGCTCACCACGCCCGCCGAGCGATCGCCACGCTGTTCGGCGAGCAGACGGCCCAGCGCACGCGGCTCGTATACGACGTGTGCCACAACATCGCGAAGCACGAGACCCATGAGCTGGCCGGGAGGCCGCGGAGGGTGTGCGTCCACCGCAAGGGCGCCACCCGCGCCTTCCCGCCGGGTCATCCCGAGCTCGCGCCGCGGTTCCGCGACATCGGTCAACCCGTGCTGATCCCCGGCGACATGGGCCGCTATTCGTACGTGCTCGTGGGGACGGAACGGGCGTTCACGGAGACCTTCGGCTCGACGTGCCACGGCGCCGGCCGCCGGCTGTCGCGACACAAGGCGAAGGAGCTCGCGCGGTCGCGCAACGTCGTGAAGGAGCTCGAGGCACGAGGTATCCTGGTGCGCGCGGCAAGCCGCGCCACGGTGGACGAGGAGATTCCGGAGGCGTACAAGGATATCGCCACGGTGGTGGACGTGGTGAACGCCGCCGGGATCGGGCGCAAGGTGGCCCAAATCAAGCCCGCGGGCGTCGTGAAGGGCTAGGAGCCTACGTCTCCTTTTCACGTCTTTTTTTTCTTTCACGCCTCCCTTTCTTCTTCGATCTCTCGCTCCAGCTTGAGTAGCCGCCAGCCCGTCACCATGGCGCCGAGTGCGAGGACCGGGAACACCTGGAGCCCCTGCAGCGCCAGTCCGGCCGCGACCGCTCGCTCAGGCGCAATGCCGAAAGGCAGCAGCCCGACAACGAGCGCGGCTTGCGTGACCCCGACGTTCGCGGGCGTGGGGCGGAGCAATCCGCTCAGATTGGCGGCGATCAGCGCCGTGAACGAGGCGGCCGGCGTCACCCCAACGTGAGTCGCCAGTAGCGCCAGGTGGTACGTCGCCCACTGGGTACCCCAGTTCCACAGCCCCAGGAGCGTCGGCACGAACAGCCGGCCACCCTTCCCCATGCTCCCGAGCACCGCCAGCCGCGACCGCGCTTTGGCGGGCAGTTGTTCGGCGAGCCACGCCCAGCCGCGGGCCCAGGCGAGTAACAGCACGACGCCGAGGGCCAAGCCTGCCGCCACCTGGACCACCCGCAGCCACGGCTCGAGCTGGAGTACGCTCGGCGCCATGACCAGGAACAGCGCGAGCGCCAGCGCCTCCGCGACCCGTGTCCACACCACCGACGAGACCGCCGCTGCCGTCGGCACCCCGCCCCGCTGGGCGATCACGCGCACGCGCGCCGCCTCCCCGACCACGGCGACCGCTAGATTGTTCACGGCCGCGCCAACGAGATTCGCCTCCTGCGCCGCTCGCCAGCTATGCGGCGCCACGGGCTTGAGGATCAGGTGCCACGCCCAGCCCTTCGCGACGAGCGACGAGAGATTCACCACGCACGCCACGGCGAGCAGCAGCGGGTTCGCATCGAGCAAGGCCGCGCCCGTCGAGCGCCACGGGAACCCCAGCAGGAACTTGAGCGCGAAGCCCACGACCACGAGTCCGAGCAGCCACCACAGCCAGCTGAGGCGACGCGCCCTGAGGCGACGAGCGTCGTTCCGACCGATCCCGCCCACGCTTCTCAGCTTCGACGAGGCGGGAACCGCACGAGCTCCGCGAGAGGCCGGAGGGTGTAGCCCGCATCCCTCGCGTCCGCGATGATCCCCGGCAGCGCCGCGGCCGTGCGGCGGCGATCGCCCTCGGGATCGTAGCCGTCCCCGTCGTGCAGCAGGACGATGGCCCCGGGGCGGAGCTTGCGGCGCACCCGCCGCCGGATGTCCTCCGCGGAAACGCTGGGGTCTGAGTCCCAGACGCCGAAGGTCCAACCGAACACCGTGTAACCCAGACGCCGCGCGCGGATCGTCACGAACGGGTTGCGGTAGCCGTGCGGCGCCCGGAAGCTCTGCGTCGTGCGTCCCGTCGTCGCTCCGATGATCTCGTGCGTTCGCTCGAGCTCCTCACGGATCCGGCGCGGCCCCTGGAAGTGAAGCTTCCTGTGCCGCAGCGTGTGGTTGCCGATCTCGTGACCCGCATTCGCCACTCGGCGAGCGATGTCGGGGAAGCGCCGCACGTGCTCGCCGACCATGAAGAACGCGGCGGGCACACTCGCGGCTGCGAGGGTCTCGAGAATGCGATCCGTCGCGCCCGCGTTCGGGCCATCGTCGAACGTCAGGTACGCCACCCGTGAGTCGCGGCGACCACGCCCGACGACCGGGCCGAACACAGGGCTGTTGGGCTCGTACGTGCCGTAGGCCCACGCGCCAACTGCGGCGCCGGCGGCGGCGAGGGGAAGAATCACGGGCATGGGCGGGAAAATACGAAGCCCCCGGGACGGCAGTTTGAGCCGCCCGGGGGCTCCACGCACCGGTTACCCGGAGCCGGGGGATTACTCCCTCCGTTCTTCATCCTGTCGCCACCGGTTGACTGATACGTCGCTCGGTAGGGCGTTCAGGAGCTCCGGCTTCGATCCCCAAGCAGCCTGGCCGGGCCGCAAGGTTCACCGATGCGGGTGCTGCGGGTCAGATCGGGTCGCGGACCGACCTTCCGCACTGCACGTCGAGGCACCACTTCGACGTGGCTGGAGCACGCGACTGGCCCCAACTATCCGAGCCGGAGAGCTTGCTCCCGGATCGCCAGCCGCCTGAGCCCTTGTTTGCGTCGGCGGCCTCCCCGGAATTTCCGCCCGGACCCGTCTTGGAGGCGTGATTGAGATACCAGATCCCAACCCTTCCCTCCAAGCCGCGTGGGCACAATATAGGACCCCGCTCGGAACGCGCAAGTGCCGATGTTCCTTCGGGTTAGCTCACTGGAGTGTGCAACGTCTGTGGAAACTAACCTCCACCCCCCCCGAAGGTTGCGGCCCCCGTCCACATGATGTGGAGTTGTTGATCCACGTGTCCTCATGGCGTCAGATGTCAATCCCAACTTCGTGGTAGCTGTAGGGCGCACCAGGTTGCGGGGGGAGGAGCAACACGCCGGCACCACCGGTGGCGAACCAGCCGGCGACCAACTGCGCCGGGCGCGCCGTGCCGGGGGTCCCACCTCCGTTCGCGACCGGCTCGCTGAACAGCGCCTGCAGCCAGCGGCGAATGTGGCGCAGGTCCGGGGCGCGGCGACCCAGCATGGCGATCACCGCGCCGACGCCATGGGTGGCGCGCAGGAAGTGCGCAATGGCGTGCACCCGCTGCGCGAAGATATAGGCGCGGACACCCGGCTGGTCGTACAAAAGAGTACCTTCGTACGGGTCGGCGGGGGGAGCATCCATCCGAGGGCCGAAGTAAATGAAAACGCGCTGGTCCCCGTCCTCGCGCCCGACGACGGCGGCCGCCGCCTCGGGCCCGAGGCGTGCCGCATGAATCACATCGTTTTCACCCAGGATGCCGACCGCGACGGTCCACTCCAGCACCGCGAGGGCCTGGTCGAGCGGGCAGCCGATGGCGTCGTCGTACGCGATGAGCCGCGGCGCCTCGCCGGCGCGCAAGAAGAAATGGGCCAGGGCATCGGCGCGATCTTCGAACGCGCGAGTCTGGCGCGAAGTTGCGGGAACCGTCATCGTGACATTATAACCCAGGCCCCAACCCACTCATAGAGGACAGGATGCACTTTCTCGCCGTGCTTGCGTTCGTCGCCGCGACGTCGCCTGGCGCGCAGCAGCCCGCACCGGCCGACTCCGCGCGCCCGGAGTCCACACCCACGGCTGTTACCCCGACGCCGGACCAGAAGCACTTCCTCGACGGGTTGCGCACGGCGAGCCGGGGGATCGCCCAGCTCAAGGACGGTCTGAGCCGCGTGAACCGCAGCCAGGCGGGTCACGACGAGGCGAGCCGGCGTCGCGCCGGGCGTTTGCTCGCGGGTGTGTGCGGCAGCGCGCGGGCGTTTCTGGCCCGGGGTCGCCCGCAAATGAGGGTGTCCGCTTATGAGGACTCCGCCGGCGTCAAGGCGCGCCGCCTGACGAGCCAGATCGACTCGCTCATCGCCTACACGCCGGCGTGCGAGCAGGCCGCGGGCGCGACGCCCGTTCCCGTCGCCGCCGACCTGACCAAACGCTTGAAGACGTATGACGCCGCTCTGCGGGAGTTTCGGATCGCGGCTGGATTGCCCGTAAAGGCGGACAGCTCGGCAGGCGGGAGACGACAGTAGAGTTGCAAGACGCCAAGCCGCAAGCGGTTTTCAGAGGACAGTCGCCAGAACGCGAGGACTTCCTAGCGACTGGTTCTCGCCACTGTCAACCGCTTGCGGCTTGGCGTCTTGCAACTGCTCTGTCGACTAGGGAACTGGAGCCTGTTTCCCCTCGAGTTTCAAGATCCATAACCCGCTATTGATATCGGGCACGAAGATGTTGCCCTCCCGCACGACCGCGCCCCACGCGAAGGGGGTATGCGGCCGGAAGCCGGTCGAGTCGGCGGTGAGGATCCAGCTCATCTCGCGGCCCTCGCGCAGCAAGTCCCCCTTCAGCTCGCCCGAGATGTCGAGCACGCGTGCGCCGCCCTGATAGTTGCCCAGGTACAGCGTGTCGCCCACGACCCAGACGTTGTGGACCCCGCCGTCGGTGGGCTCGTACCAGGCGACCTCGGTGGGGTGCTCGATGTCGGACAGGTCGATCACGTGAAGGCGCCCGAACGTGAGGTCGTTGCCGCCCGAGAGCCCCTTGTAGGGCCGCGCGGCGTACACTTCGTCGCCTACGAAGGCGTACTTCCCGGCCCGCCATACGGTGTGCGTGCCGCGCACGAAGCCCGGACCCCAGAGCTGCTCGACGCGCGCGTAGGTGGCGTTGAGATCGTACTTGTACTGTGAGACGAACTGCGGGTGCTCCGCACTCCCGCCCTTCATGCCGTTCCCCACGTCCAGGATGATGAGCCCGTCGTTCCAGTACGCCAGATAGGCGAGGCCGTCCACCACCATCACGTCGTGGAGGTAGCGCCCCGCCTGCGACTGCTGGGCCTCCCAGCGGGCGACCTCTTTCGGGTGAAGGGGATCCCCGATGTCAATCACGCGCAGCGAGCCCGTGGCGTCGTCGGTGATGTAGGCATGTCCCCGGTAGACGTACGAGCTGTGCACACCGCCCGACACGGTCTCGGTGTACTCGGCGATCGGCCTCGGGTGGCAGGGGTCGCTCGCATCGAACACGACGATCCCATTTTTCCGGTTCGAAGCGCCCTCGCGGCTGAACACGCCGTACCTGCCGTCCTCGGTGGTCATCACGTCGTTTACGATGCGCGCGTCGGTCATCATCGAGTCGACGATCCGCGGCTTGGCCACGTCCGCGATGTCGATCGCGTAGACGCGGTCGGCGATCGTGGACATGTAGAGGCACTTGCCGGAGGGATGCACCCACACTTCCGCGCTGCGGTACTGGATCGGACGATGCGCGAGCACCTCGATGCCGCGGGTGACGCGGCGCGGCTCCACGCGCACCACGGCGTCAGCCGCTCGCCCGCCCAGCGTCGCGGTCACCGTGTAGCTGCCCGGCGTCTCCGCCACGAAGGCGCCGCCGGGATCGATCTCCGCGACTCCCTGCCCGCTCGTCGCGGCCACCGCCCATTCGACCGGCACGTCCTGGATCGGCCGCGTCGCGCCGCCCCCGCCTCCGCTACCGACCCCGGTGCCCCTGACGGTGAACCGAATGACGTCACCCGTACGCACCGCGGCCGAAGCCGGATCGATGGCGAGGCGGGCGATGGTGTTGGGCACCACCTGGACAGCGAGCGAGGCCGACGCGGGGCCGGCCTTGGCCGTCAGCGTGGCGCGCCCGGCGGCAAGCGCGTGGAGCCGCCCGTCCGGGGTCACGGAGACCACCTTCTGGTTACTCGACCAGAAGGACACCAGGTCAGCGCGACGATCGCCGTGCTTCGAGTACGCGGTTCCGACCAGCGTGAGTCGCGTGCCCACGACCAGCTTCTTGGGCGTGGGCGCCACATCGACCCGCGCGGGCGACTCCGGCAGGACGTGCACCAGGGCGAACTCGATCTTCTGCCCCGGCTTGCCCGGGATCGTCGCCACGGCCGCAACCCGCGCCACCCCCGCGTAGCCGCCGGTCACGAGGCCGGTGGCGTCCACGCTGCCCACGTCGCTCGCCACGAACCACTCGATGGCCGCGTCTTTCACGGCCTCGCCGCCGGCGTCGAGTGCGCGAGCCGCGAGGCGCACCTGCCCTCCGACCTCCACTTCCGCCTCGGACGGGGCGATCTCGACTCGGGCGACTGGGAATGCCGGCGGTGCCGTGGCCGATTGCTGCAGCGCGAGCAAGACTGTGAGCAGCATTCTAGCTCCTCACGGGATGGCTGGTTGCGGTGGCTCGATCTTGACAACCCAGAGCCCGCTGTTGACGTCGGGGACGTAGACGAGACCGTCCCGATAGATGGCGCCCCAGGCGTTCGCGGTATTGGGGATGAAGCCGCTGGCATCGCCGGTGTGGACATGCGCGTACTCCCGCCCCTGCGCCAGCAGGTCGCCCTTCAACTCCCCGGAGATGTCGAGGACGCGGAGCCCGCCCTGGTAGTCGCCGAGGTAGAGGGTATCGCCCGCGACCCAAACGTTGTGCGTGCCGCCGTCCTCAGGCTCGTACCAGGCCACTTCGCGCGGATTGCCGGGGTCCGCGATGTCGATGACGTGCAGGCGGCCGTACGCCCGACCCAGACCGATCACGCCGGGTCCACCTCCCTGCTGGCGCGCCGGGAAGACCTCGTCACCCACGAAGACGTACGTCCCGTGCCGCCAGGAGGTGTGTGTGCCCCGGATGAACCCAGGGCCGCCCGCAAGCTCCACCTTCTTGTACAGCTCGTTCAGGTCGTACTTGTATTGCAGCACGAGTTGCGGATGCTCCGGCGTGCCGCCCTTGACCCCGCTGCCGACATCGAGGATCACCAGGCCATCGTTCCAGTAAGACAGCGTGGCGAGACCGTCCCGCACATCGATGTCGTGAAGCATGCGCCCGGCTTCCGGACGCTCCACCTGCCAGCGGGCCACCTGCTTGGGGTGGTAAGGGTCGTGGAGATCGATCACCCGCATCGACCCTGTCGCGTCGTCGGTGAGGTACACATACCCCTTGTGCACGTAGGTGCTGTGCACTCCGCCCGTGACGGTTTCCGTGAACTCGGCGATCGGCTTGGGGTGCGCGGGGTCCTCGAACGAGAGGATCACGATGCCGTTCTTCCGGGTCGAGGCCCCCTCGCGGGTCAGCACGCCGTACTTGCCGTCCTCGGTGGTCATGACGTCGTTCACGACGCGGGCGTCCACGATCACCGAATCGGTGATGGTGGGCTTCGCCGGATCGGAGATGTCGATGGCGTATACGCGGTCGCCGATCGTGGACATGTAAGCGTGCTTGCCGTCCGGATGGATCCAGAGCTCCGCGGTCGGCAGTCCCTTGAGCGGCAACCGGCCGACGATCTGAACCTGGCGGGTGATCCAGCGGGGCGCGACCTGGACGAACGCCTCGGCCGCGCGGCCGCCGAGGGTCGCGATGACCCGATAGACACCGGGCTGGTCCGCCACGAACGCGCCGTCGCCGTCGATCATCGCATACCCCTGGCCCGCCGGCGCGACTGCCCATTCGGGCCGCGCGTCGGCCACCGGCTTCCGGCCGGCGTCGGTCGCGTTGAAGGCGAAGCGCACCACGTCGCCGGTGCGGACGGACGCCTCGACCGGCGCGACGGCCACGTGCGCGACCGGATTCGGGACGACAGTGATCGACCAGCTCTCGCTCGCCGGGCCCGCCCCGGCCGTGATTGTGGCGCGCCCCGGCGCGCGCGCGCTCACCCGCCCGAACGGGCTCACCTCGAGGAGCGACGCCCGGCTCGACTTCCAGGCCACCTGATCGTAGCGCCGGTCGCCGTTCGCGGCGTAGAGAACCGCTTCCAGGGCGAGCGATGTGCCGGCGAGCATGCGCTCCGGCCTGGGGCGAACGACGACCTTCGCGGGCCCGAGGGGCAGGATCGTGATGCGCGCGAATCCGACGGCCGATTTCACCGACCGGCCGGGAAGCGTCGCCACGGCGGCCACATTGAGCGTCCCGGTCGCGCCCGCCCGAACCAGCCCGGTAGAATCGACGTCGCCCTCGAACCGCCCGCCGCTCGTGAACCACCGAATGGCGGCTTCGGTCATCTGGCGTCCCGCCGAGTCGTACGCCGTCGCCCGGAGTCGCAGCGTGTCGCCCACCCGTAGAGCGAATTCCGGGGGTTGCACATCCACCCGCGCGACCACCTGGGCCTGGGCGGCGGGAGCAGTTGGGGGAGCAGGATGGGCCGACGGTTGCGCGGGTTGCTGCGGCGCCACCAGGATGAAGAGCAGAGCGATGCTCATGACGACCTCGCGAGGCGAATGGCGGATGGGGTGGAGCACGTTACCCGCCGGGCGAGGGGGACGGTAGGGGCACGCGTCGCAAAACTCGATGGCGCGATAGTGTCGCTATTGGTGACGCTAGGACGCTGGCAGGAAGAGCCTGGGTCTATTGACAGCCCTGGAGGGTGAGTCTAGCTTTGCGTTCGGTTCAAGCAATAACGTGGCACCGTCACCGGTTTGTCTGCGCCTCCGCGAGGACCACTTGTCTCGCGGTTTTTGTTTGAGCCCGTCTCTGGTCGCGGTGACCAGGGTCGAACCTGTCCGGGGCAGTGCCCCTTAGTACAGAGGTTGGCAAGGTATGGCAAAGGGCAAGGTGAAGTGGTTCAACGACGCGAAGGGCTTTGGCTTCATCGCACAGGAGTCGGGTCCGGACGTGTTCGTCCACTTCACGGCGATCCAGGCCGATGGCTTTCGCAGTCTTGCGGAGGGCGACACGGTCGAATTTGAAGTCGCCCAGGGTCCCAAAGGCTTGCAGGCGCAGAACGTCCGCAAGGTGTGATGGGTCGCATCTGGAGCGGGCCCGGGGCGTCGCCCCGGGCCCGTTTCGTTTGTAGGTCGTATATTTGGGCCATGACTCCGATCCGCCCGGCGCTCGTGGCGCTGCTCATTCCGTCGGCCGCGCTCGCCCAGGACACGCCGGCGGCGACCGCGCGCCCTGCGACTCCCGCCGCCCCGACCTATCGCGGGTTCGCCCCCGGCGCCCCCTATCGCGACTTCGTGGAGCGGGCGCGCGCGCTGGCGGTGGGTGACACCCTGCGCTGCAACACGTCGCGCAACACGGCGCAGCTGATGGAGTGCGGCGTGTCGATCCGCGATCCGGCGGACAGCGCCCAGTTCTACGTCAGCGCCTACGTGCTCGAGAGCAACGTCGCCATGGTGGCCTTCTACGACTCTGCCGGTTTCGGCGGGGGGGGCGGGGGGGCAGCGGCAGGCGCCGCGCTCGTGGACCGGACGAAGCGCAGCCTTGCCAGCGTCTTCGGGCAACCGCGGCCCATCGGCCACAGCGGCTGGGAGTGGAGATACGGACGGCAGGTCGTCCGCTTCAACTGGCGGGGGCGCGGCACGGCGCGGTGGATATCGATCACGTTGACCGACAACGACGTGCTGGACCGGATCGGCCGCTACGTGAAGGCGGTGAGCGGTAAGCGGTAAGCGGTAAGCAGG